>JAEZKD010000200.1 GCA_023415655.1 Bacillota bacterium
TTCCACTCAGGCAATTAACTTTTCGGATTATGAACTTACAATTGACGATGAGCTCATTCACTTTGACAATGTTATCATTACAAATCGTGGAGTCTTTGTTCTTTTGCTGGAAACCTTTGATTCCACAGCTCCATTAGAGTTACTCATAGAACGTGATGGGACCTGGTACCAACGAAAGCACGACCCTAATACAAACTCTGAGTATGAGTTTTTTAATCATACCTTTACAGGCACTCACAACAAACATCTCTTATACCTTGAAAAAATGATAAATGAACGAATGGATTCCCCTTTAGAATCCTACCTAGAGCTTCATCTATTACTAGTGATTACAAACAATAATCTTAAGCTAAAGAACCATTCAACTCAAACGATGATTCATACAAGTGAGTTCCTACCACAACTACGTTCTCATCCAATATGCCTAAGCGAAGATAAGATGTTATATCTAAAAGAGATTTTAGAATCCTACCAACAGACCAATGAACACATCACCATCCCAAATTACCGAAAGCTAATCATTGATCAGCTTGATTACTTACTCAAAGAAAAAATTCAACTCGTACAACAAAACTCCGACCTCATCCACCAAACCTCAATCCTAGCCTCCGATTATGCCAAAAAAAGAAAAACACCATTCCTCCCACTCATCTCTAGATAACTAACCAAAGAAGATCCAAACTCAGATATATACTCAGATTCTAGCTTAAATACTAACTCAGTTACATAATCACATTCAATTTACAACCATTCAATCTCCACAAACAGGCAAAGAAAAAAAGCAGGTAACTGCTATTTTGCCTGTGATTTCATAATCTAAACCAAGAAGAGTTACGGGTATCCTGTGATTTTATTCTGGCCTTCAAGTCGCCGCATTTTGGCGGCTTGAGAGCGGGCGAGCCAGAAGAAAACACAGGATACCCGTAACTCTTCTCATCCACCCCCAAAAATCACAGGCAAATCCACAACCTCGCTATTTACTCCCTCCCCCATGACTGAGTTGTGGATTTACAATTACTCCCTATTGTGTTTTGGTTGATGTTCTATTATTATATACGACATATTTATGTAATATTTAGTTCATAATTTGGAGGTCAGGATGAAGTTAACTGGAATACTAAGGATAGCTATGACAACTACCATCGTAATAGCTGGAATCAACATGAACATAGCGCATGCTGAGGCTAATCCCTCTGTGCCTACGACGTCCATTGGTGGAATGTCTGAGATTGTCAATGATTATTATGAAGACCGTCTATCCGAAAGCGGTATCTCCATATCTAACATTACTACACCAGTAATCATTGATGGTGCAAGACTTGCTCCAATACAACGTAGATCACAATATGATAACAAAGCATTTTCTAACACGCAGGACTATGTAAATATTCGCTCAAGCTGGAGCACAGATTCTGAAATTGTTGGAAAGCTATACCGTGGCCATGTGGCTACTGTCTTAAAAAAGGGAAACTATTGGACGAAGATCCGTTCAGGTAATGTAACTGGATACATAGCCAATGAATACCTACTTTATGGCGAAGATGGCGCTAACGTCTTTGAAGATAAATTCATCATCAAAAAGATTAAGGTAACCTGTACTACGCTAAATGTACGAATGGAAATGTCCACTGAAGCAAAGATACAAAAGCAAATCGGCATCAATGAACAGTATAGAATTGTTGAGGAATATGATGACTGGTATAAAATCAAACTAAATTCCAAAACCTATGGATACGTTCATAAGGATTATGTGGATGTAGTGACTTATTACAAAAGAGCCATAAGCATCGAAGAAGAACAAGCAAAAATTGCTGCAGATCAAGCCGCACAACAAGCTGCTCAACAAGCCGCTTCACAATCAGGGGCACAACAACAAACAGCAACAAAGCCAAGTCGCCCATCTTCTGGTTCAAGTAGTTCTAGTAGTAGCTCTTCCTCAAGTTCAAAACCAAACAATAACATCTCAAACTCAGGAAGTACAAAGGGGCAACAGGTTGCTAATTTTGCAATGCAATTCATTGGTAATCCATACCGTTGGGGTGGTACAAGTTTAACCAATGGAGCGGACTGTTCTGGATTTGTTTATGCCGTTTATAAAAACTTTGGGTATACATTACCTAGAACCTCAAGGGAACAAGCACGTGGTGCTGGAATTGCTATCACTCCATCTTACAATCATTTAAGAGCTGGTGATCTTATATTCTATGGTACGAGTGGTGGTACTGTTAATCATGTGGCACTCTATGCAGGGAATGGAACTGTTGTTCATGCAAGCAACTACAAGGATGGTATTAAGACAAACAAATGGAATTATCGAACTCCACTTTATGCGAGACGAATTATCTACTAAAGCTTGGAGTTTAGCTAAAGGAGTTATTTTATGAGAAAATTTTATACGAAGAAAAATATTTGGCTTGGTATAGTAACAATCTCTGCTATATTGACCCTCGGTATTATTCTCGTATCAAGGAAAACCGATGTTTTTACGAATATTAATGTTAAAACAAATGAAAAAGATATGGATACTGCAATTAGTCCGTATTCCGAAACACGAATTGAGCCAACTGTTGTTCCATCTTTTTTAATTGAAAATAGCGATTTAGCAATTACAGAATTAGTCAAAAATTACTATCAAGCATTGTTAATAGCTGATAAGAAGGCTTATGATAAGATTACAGTGGATGATGATAGCATGGATGTTGATGTAACACTTCGAAAAATGGAATACATCGAAGGTTATGACAATCAAAAAATATATGTCACACAAGGAGCTGATAATACAGGAATCGTTGCCTATGTTGTGTATGATTTAAAGATCAATTCGATTGATACACCAGCACCTTCCATCGATCAGCTACTCATCACTTACGTTGATGGAGAACCTAAGCTATATTTTAACGAGCTTTCCGCAAAGCAAAAAAAACAGATTGAGTTAATTCTAAAGCATGAGGAAGTCAATCAACTAATTGACTACGTCGATGCAAGTTTTATGAAGGCAATCAAAAGTGATTCCGCACTCAATGACTTTTATAAAGCTCTATCTATAAAGCAAAATAGTTAGGTTGTAATAAATAATGCTCCCTTCTGGGTAACAAGATAAAAAAACTTGTTACCCAGAAGGGAGCATTTTAATTACAAAATCCTAATGAAATAATTAAGCACTATGTGTTACAAAAGGATTTGACATCATTCCTGCATCAAATCCTTTCACCTATTATAACAAATGTCGAATATTGGTATAAGAAAAAAGATACCATCATAGCATTGGTTATTCCAATACATCTTTATTTCTTGGCTCATCGATTTTTGCATAGACAGTCAACTTATTATGGCAATCACAGGTAGCTAATAGTACCTTCGACAATTCGGATACTTGTTGTGCATGTATTTGATTCATCAGCCATTTCTCATCGTTCCCCGTATGTTTCAAATTCTCATACATAATACGTCCATCAATTACAACATTCGCAACGAGACATTCTGCTTTGGGTTGCAACTTCAAATCCTCAGGATTCACAGGGCGATATTCTGCCTTTGGCAATAAACTAAGATGTCCATTAGGTTCAAGTACAATTGTTTGAAGATTGGACAAGTCAAAATACCCTCCAACTCTACATTGCATCAAGAACTCATTTAAATCCAGCTTCGACTTTTTTAGATTCTGGTAGTAGATTTCCCCGTTGTCATACAAAACAACTGGCTTTCCTTCCATAAATCTTCTTAGCTTAATCGATTTATCCGTGATATAAGCTATGCCAACAACACATACTGCATAGATAACCATCGCTAATAAAGGTTTCAGATAATCGGCCTCCAAGGACGTTGCCATTTCTGCAGCAATTGAGCCAATCGTTATTCCATTGATATAATCGAACATGCTCATTTGTGATACTTGTCGATATCCCATAAACTTTGCCAAAAAGAATAACGCAACAATAGAGCCAATCGAAGTAAAAAATACTGTTATTAAGTCACTCATAATAGCCTCCATACTACAGTAATTTTCCCAATTGACTCTATCTTATACTATGATATGTATCAATCTATAGTTTTTATGATTTCATGCATTGTTAACCTATTGATGGGATAATACAGGAGTTCTATTGGATTTCATCCTTAATACTCGTTCGAAATGGAGCTAATGGAATCTGATTTTTCCCATAAACATTGACTGGCCCGTAATTGGTCCAACAATAACGGACATACTCTGGTTCCTTGACCTCGTTTGAGGATACAATAATTTTATCATAATCAATCACAGCTATTCCAGTAACAAAATTACGATCCTTCCCTGCAATTTCAAAACCAATTGGAGTAGCCTCACTCGAAAATGTTCCATCCTCTTTCTTCAGTAAAAACCCATCCTTTGCGTGGTGAAAATGTAATTCGATCTGATTCTTTTGTTTCACCATAAAAGCATACCTAGGTCCATAGGCAAAGTCTTTATCTAATTGATGATAAACTTCGGATAAAGCAAGTAATGCAAGCCGATGCGCAACTGGGGCTTTATCCTTTGGATGGATTTCGTTAAACTCTCCACAGTCAAGACATACCGCCAAGCCAGTATTTTTGATTGTTTGATACACTTGCATCTGCGCTTCTCTTATTCGACACCAATGTTTATTATCTAGATCGTTTGCATACCGATGCATTGGTAATTGTACCAATAAGAATGGGAGTTCAAGGTCTTCCCAATCCTCTCTCCACTGCTGAATCAAACGAGATAATAACTTGTAATACATCTGAGGCTTATGATCATCACTTTCTCCTTGATAATAAATGAAACCACGAAGAGAATAAGGTAATACTCGCGAAAGCATTGTTTGATATAAACCTCCTGGACGATATGGATTCACACAACACATTGGTCCAGGCCACTTACATTCACCAAGCGTCTGTAAAACCTCCTCCCAACTAATCTCTGGTTTCCTCGCATAAAGTTCATTCTTCTTTACTTCCCATACCTCTTGATAATTCTCATATTCACGATATTCTGCTATTTGCTGTTCCTTTGATTTCCCTTTGACGGCTGTTTCATATTCCTTAACATAACTAATCAAATCAGAATCCTGCATTAGATTTTGTACATCCATCCAAGCACTTGCCGAAGTACCACCCCAGTTACAGCCAATGATACCTACCGTCACACCTAGTTCCTTCGCAAGCTGTCTTCCAAAGAGATAACCTACGGCTGACCAAGATCGTGCTTTTTCTTCATCAAATCGAAGCCAACCAGCTCGTTTCTCTGCCTCATACAATTCATCACCTAAGACACTAACCTTTTGTGTATAGTAAAACCTGACATTCGACTCTTGACCAGTTCTTAAGTAATTACTCCCACCAGTACAGTGTTGCAATTCATATTCCATATTCGATTGCCCAGCAGCAAGCCATACCTCTCCAATAGCAATATCTTCAAACTGAATGTTTTGATCCTCACATGAAATCTTCATCGTCAAGCCAGTCGCCGCCTTCATTGGAGGTAAGATAATCCTCCAGTAGCCTTCTGATATCGTCGTCTGTTCTTTATAGCCATTGAATTCCACCGAAACCTTCAACCCATCGCTACCTTTTCCAAATATCCTGATGTTCTTTTCTCTTTGAAGCACCATCTGATGACTAAATACTGCTGCAACTTGGAAGTAACTCATTGTATTTCCTCCTGTTCCACACATTCCATCATTGCATCTACAATTTCTTGATGTACCCACACTCCATTTCTTCGATCATAAAGACCAAGATTTTCTCCTGAGGTTGTAAAGCTATTATTATCCCACCAGATACATGGAACTCCTATCTTTTTTGTTTCTGTTATGTAGTATTTTGCATTCGCAATGCGTGCTTCTAAATTATCCTTATCCACGGTTCCAAATTCTCCAACAATAACTGGAGTCCCTTTATCAATAAATAGTTCCTTAATCAATTGTACCAAGTTATCAATATCTTTCGTATCACTTTTATTCTCTGGATCAAATTCAGTTACATCCTGATTGGATAATGCCATCAAATATGGTAGATAGCCATGCACCGAGATAATAATTCTTTCATCGTCTGGTACTACAATTGCCTTCAGTGCTTGTTCTGTAGAGGAGGCAGCATATCCTGGAATCATCAAATGACGATATTGGTTATTCCCACCTGTTGCTCTAACCGTATCGACAAATACTTGATTCCATGCATTGATGACATTCCACCCCTCCTGGTTGCCTCCATTCCATTCATTGCTTGTACCAACCATTCTTGGTTCATTCATACCTTCAAAAATTAGATGCTCATCATAGTCCTTGAAGGTTTCTGCAATCTGAGTCCATATAGAAGTTAACCCATTCGTACCTTCTTCTTGGCGTTCATACGATGGGAATAGCCAATCATCCTCATGGTGAAGATTTATTATTACATATAAGCCTTCCTCATAAGCATAATCTACAACTTCCTTTACTCTCTCCATCCATTTATCATGTATTCTATAGGTTCCATCGGTAGTAATATGTCCGGACCAGGTCACAGGAATACGTATTACATTAAATCCTGCATCCTTGATTGCAACAATCATCTCTTTCTTTGTCACTGGATTGCCCCAGGCATTCTCTGACATAATCCCCATACCACCCTTTGCATCCAAGGTATTCCCTAGATTCCAGCCAATTTTCATCTCCTTTACCAAATCCATCGAGGAAATCTGCTGAATGGTCAATTCCTCTTCTACAACCGTTTTAGTTGGTTCTTGTGTCATTATTACCTCCTCTTTCGTTTCCCCCGTAGGAATCGTTTGCTTTTTTTCCTTTGTACACCCTGACAACAGAAGTAATACTACACATCCCACCAATACACCTGTTCTTCTCATTGATTCCTCCTCCTTTTAGAACAAAAGGAGGCGTAGTAAATCTACAACCTCCTTAACTATATTCCTTCTCAGTTAATGATAACTAATAGCCTCTCAGCTTATCATTCGTATCATCATTCGTTTTTTCAATTGCTTGAATTACGATATAATATCCATATTCCTCTGACACCTTAACATAAACACGATCATTGACTTTATGCCCAAGCATTGCCTTTCCAATCGGAGATTCAATGCTAATTAAGCCTATTAGCGTATTGTTGCGAACCGTGGTTACGAGTTTAAATGTCTCAGTCGTATTGTCTTCTTCAAATAATACAGTAACAGTATTATTAATCCCTACCTCATCTACATTAGAATCATCCGAAATAACGACTGCTGTCTTAATCATTCGTTCCAAGTATCGTATTCTACTTTCATTCTTATTCTTGTCCCTTTTTGCCGCGTAGTACTCAAAGTTCTCACTCAAATCCCCATGTGATCTTGCTTCCTTTACTGCCTCTAGTGCTTCTTTTCGAACAACAAGCTTACGATATTCGATTTCCTCTTGCATTTTCTTAATATCACTTTTGGTCAACTCATTATTCATATGCTAATCTCCTATTAACCTTACACTTTCTTGATTTCATTCCATAAAGTAAAACCAAGAATCATTGCCCCACCAATGATTTGAGAAATACGAATGGTCTCAGATAAAACTGTAACAGAAACGATCACCGCAACCAAGGGGTCGATATAACTAAAGATTGCTACTCTTTGTCCTTCCAAATCCTTAACGGCAGAAAAATACAAGCAATATGCAAATCCCGTATGTACCAATCCAAGAATCAACAGATGAATGAAACCCTTAGCATCTACCTTTGTGATACTAAGCCCAGTTGTAGTTATCACA
>JAEZKD010000233.1 GCA_023415655.1 Bacillota bacterium
ATAGATACAGTTCTTGTCTACTTACGCCTGTAAATCCTTCAATAGCGCCACAGTCAAAGGTACACTTATTATTCAATACCTTCTCAAGCTGGCTAATGGTCACAGCCATATTCTTTAGGTTACCAAAAATGTCAACAAACTGAAGACGGATAAACTCAACGTCTTCTTCCTCTACAAGTCGAACAATGTCTTGTACCGTATACTTACTCATAACAACCTCTCCTTTAACAAATCTTTCCCTAACCCTAATATACAAAAAAAGAGCAAAAGGAAACTATCCTATAGCACCCTTGCTCATGTTGTTTTCATGATAGCAATCTGAGTCAAGTTTGTCAAGTAATTTACATAATTAGACTCATAACTAAACTCCCCATGTAAGTATACTGGGGAGTTATTATGACGAAATGATTGTCTTTACTTCTGATACTGCCTACCTTCATGATCCATTTCATAATTCTCTTTATAGATTAATTGGCTAATTGGTACAATCTCATATCCCTTCGCCTGAAGCCCCTCTATAATTGCTGGTAATGCTTCTAAGGTGTGTTTTCCATTATTATGCATTAGAATTATGGAGCCATTACCAAGATGTTTATCCTTAAGTATTCTATTAGTAATGGTTTTGGCATCATAGTCCTTCCAGTCCAAGGAATCTACATCCCACTGAATACAGTAATACTTTAATTCGTTGCATACATTAATCAAATTGTTATTGTAATCTCCAAAAGGTGGCCGAAATAGATTCATGTCCTTTCCAGTTAGCACCTTCACCTTATCATGGACCTCACCAATCTCCTTCATACACTCTGCCTTGGTTAATTGGGACATTTGCTTATGGTTTTGGCTATGATTCCCTATATCATGACCTGCCGCTGCAATCTTTTTTACATCCTCTGGGTACTTATTAACCCATCCTCCAGTGAGAAAAAAAGTTGCCTTGACCTTATACTTTGATAAACAGTCCAAAAGTCCTTGTGTGCTATCATCGCCCCATGCAGCATCAAAGCTGATTGCTACTTGAGGTTTATCGGTTTTAGCACAATATATAGGGAGCTTTTTTGTAGGATTTGATGTGACAGAAACGGCGTCTGGCATATAGTTCATTCCAAGAGAGAATATCCCTATAGCTGTTAATACAATAATACCAATCCTGATAAAACTTCCGATAACCTCTTTATTCCAATTGTTTTCCATACAAACACCTAAATAAAGCTTGTTACTATAATATATTGTCCTTAAATGGTTATTATGCCTTTTTTAACGTATCTCAACTTGCCAGGTACTACTCCCATACAACCAAAAATCCCCCGAATGCTCACCGACCAAAACTGACAAACGGAACCATTTTACACTCTTGTAACTAAATAATAGCTATAAGTCAAGTAAAGGAGCATGATTGATAACAATCATACCCCAAAACTGGACAAAGAACTTATGCTCTTTGGTACTTATCCATATCTAATAACCTTGTTACGTACTATTTAACTCTCGACCTTATTACAACTTGAATTCTGAAACGATATCCTGTAATTTATTCAAATTCTCTTTGCTACTCTCAATTACTTCATATCCCTTGACTGTCTTTTGTGCAGTCTCAGCTGATTCTGCTGCAATTGAGTTAATACCTTCCGCAGTCTGATTAATTGTAACATCAATTTCCTTAACTGCAGTAAAAATACCATCGACGTTATCATTTAATATAAGAACCGCTGAATTAATGCTTTCCATCGCATGCATAAATGCTTCTGCATCCGACTGATACTGATTACTTACTCCATGAAACTCTTTATAATCCTTTAAGATCAGAGATTCAAAAAACTTCATTGACTGATCAATACAGTCGGTTAATCCTGATACTGCTTCATGCACCTGATCCACTATGTCATTGATATTTTCTACTGCCTTTAATGTCTGAGAAGCTAGTGCACCTATTTCTATTGCAACAACAGCAAAACCTTTGCCTGCTTCCCCTGCCCTAGCAGCTTCAATATTTGCATTCAATGCTAATAGGTTGGTCTGCGAAGAAATTTGTTTTATATCGTCTGTTAGCTCATTAATCTTTGCTACCGCAGTCGATTGTTCTACAGCAATCTCCATCTTTTGCTTGATGGATTCATACATGGAATGAGTCTTCTCACTTGACACTTCCGTTGTTTTAGCTAACTCTCTTGCACGTTGTAGTACTTTCTTTGATTCTTCTTGCCCTCTCTTTGACAACTTTAGAATATTTTCTGCTTTTTCACTTGCTCCTCCGATATTCCTTGTAATCATTGTAGTATTTGCAGATGTTTCCTGCATTCCTGCTGCTATTTGCTGGGTTGTTGCTGAGCTATCTTCTGCTCCAGCACTGTAATCCTTCATAATTTCATCTAGTTCACCAACATTTGTAAGTACACTATTCTCAACTTCCGAAATCTGATTTACCATGTCATGCAGCCTCTCTTGCATGTATAACACTGCTTGCGCCATTCTTCCGATCTCGTCCTTTTGACGTAAAACCGTTGTTTGTGTATTGCTGCGAAAATCAAGGTCGGAGATGGTTTGAATCATCTGAGTTAATTTCTTTATTGGACTTGTAATTTTTAGACTTAAAATAAATCCAATCACAATTGCGAAGATAATGACGCCGATAATCATATAGACGATGTCATATACTAATCCCGTCGACTGTGCAGTGATTTCTGAGTGAGGTGCTGATAATACGTATTTCATTTTATTGTCAAGATTAACATAAGTCATATCTTTTAATTGATTATTATAGGTATAACTAAGAATTTCATTTTCCTTTGAAGTATCCTCCAATGCTTTTACTAATGGATCTAACTCACCATTATTAACATCCGTTAGAGAGGAATTCATTTCTAGTGACTTATGATAGGCTACTGTATTGTCATCATTAAGTAAAAATGCATATCCAGTATCAAAGATAGAAGTTTGATCGATGATCGTTGTCAATTGGGAAAAATCGATATCCATACCAACCACACCAATTAATTCATCTTCTAGATACAATGGAACCACATATGAGATTAACACTGTATTGAGATTCTCATTTAAATATGGACTCATCCAAGTTGGTTTTTTATTTTCAACGGGTATATAGAACCAACCAACATGTCCAAGATCTGTCTTATCATAGGCCGTAAAATCCGTTGGCGTTAGATTCTGGAATTCTGCATCAAGTGATTCACGATTGATAAAAAGACCTGAGGTTGGCTCTGTAAATTCCGGATTATAACGTAAATATGCACTGTATACACCTTCAGTTTCCATTGAAAACATCCTTAATGTAGCATTCAATTCTTGTGATATATTCTCAACATAGGTATCGCTTGTTTTCAGACTCTCTAAATTAATCTGATTTAAGACGAATTCTGACAACACATTCACGGATTGTTCAATTCTTGTAATCACACCATTAATTTGTTTACTTTTGTTTTCACAAGTCAATTGTATTGTCTTTTCTGCATTCTCATTGACAATCCTCCTTGAAGTAGCGATACTAAATACCCCTATCAAAATAGCTGCCATAACTGATGTTGATACAATAACCAATATAAGTCGTGTTTTAATTGATTTCATATGTATTTCTCCCTTCTTTATGTATAATGCATGTACGTGATATAGTAATATACTATAAATACTAAATAATATCTATTTTACCAAAATATAGCATATTTTTCAACTAATTAAACAATAAATTGCATTTTTCTTCAAAAAACACGTTTTTTCTTACTCCATTTTTACCCACTAAAATAGTCATATGATATGGTTAATCTTGTTATTTTCCAAAAC
>JAEZKD010000259.1 GCA_023415655.1 Bacillota bacterium
CTATTAAATAGAAAAAAGGGCTGTTGATGTATTCCATGGAATTTGGAATGCTACAACAGCCTTTCTAAGGTTTTGCTATATTAGTTATAGTATTGTCATCTTATTATGTTACTTTCTACTTTCTTCCCTTACATTGCTTTGATTGCCCAACGCATCTTTGTTGAACGTGCACGCCCATTTAAATTACGTTCTTCGATGGAAGGGCGAATGACTTCATTGGCAATTTCACTATAGATCCCTTCTCGGTGTAAACGCTGAAAGGATTTCTTGACCAGACGATCTTCCCCCGAATGAAAGGTTAAAATAGCGACACGACCACCAGGTGCCATTGAGTTTGGAAGCTTTTCAAGGAATTCTTCCAATACTTCAAATTCACTATTAACATCAATACGCAATGCTTGAAAGGCCCTTTGACAACACTTTTTCACTGCGTCCTTTCTCTCCTTTGCTGGAACAAATTGAAGGGTACGTTCTATTAACTCACGCAATTGTGATGTCGTTTCCACTGGTTTCCCTTTTTTCTTAGAAAGTAGAATTGCTTTCGAGATTTCTTTAGCATATGGCTCATCTGCATTCTCGATTAACATCCCTTCTAATTCTGGTTGCGATACTTCCTTTAAACGTTCAGCTGCCGAAAGCCCCTTTTGTGGATTCAGTCGTAAATCGAGAGGGCCGTCATACTTAAAGGAGAATCCTCTTTCTGGGTTATCAATCTGCATGGAGGAAACACCGAGGTCTGCCAATACAAATTGAAATTGACCAACTTGCTCTGAGACTAAATCGATGTTACAGAAATTCTCCAAAAATACCGTTAATATCTCAGGTCCATAGCCCATATTACTTAATCGCGTTTTTGTCTTTTCTATCTCAATTGGATCGACATCCAAGGCATACAAATGTCCCTTACCATTCAAACACTTTAACATATGGGAACTGTGACCACCATACCCAAGTGTCGCATCTAAGCCAATCTGTCCAGGCTGAATTTGAAGAAATTCTATAATTTCATTGACACAGATCGAAATATGCATTCCTGCTGGTGTACTTCCTTTTTGTATCACCTTCGCCACAGTATCTGCATATTTATCAGGCTGGTGTTCTTTGTATTTTTCGTTAAATGTTCTTGGATGCGTGCCTATGTATCGAACTCTACGTTTATGTTCTATCTGATTCTTATTTTGATTGTTTTGTTCTTGTTGATCCATTCAAACCTCTCTTTGTTTGTATATTTCATTTTCTTCTCTTTCTGTTTCCTCATCTAATGCTTCACATATTTTTCACACGCTGTCGCATTGGTATACTGAGGCAACTATACCATCTGTAGCCGAGGAATACAAGCAGAATTGATGGCATTCTAATTTGAGCTTACATTGTTTGTTGTTTTTAAATCCTCCAATGTTTGGAACGAATACCCCATCTCTTCCCACTTCGTTAATAGTTCATCTAAAATCTCACCATTGGTTTTCGAGGTGTTGTGTAATAAAACAACTGCACCTGGATGAATTCGACCCGTAAGCTTTTTGAATGCCGTTTCATGTGACGGCTGTTCCTCTTGTTTCCAGTCCACATATGCTAAGCTCCAGAAAAAGGTCTGATACCCCAATTCCTTTGCCATCTCCATATTGCTTACGCTATAAATTCCACGTGGTGGTCGATAATACATCGACATCTTTTTTCCAGTCACTTGTTCAAATAAGTTTGCTACATCATCCATCTCCTGCTTAAATTTCTCTTTACTTGATATCGCACTCATATCATAGTGATGATAGGTATGATTCCCTACCGTATGTCCCTCGTCTACCATCCGTTTAACCATGTCAGGTGCTGATTCTAGATAATGGCCAACAACGAAGAACGTCGCTTTCACATTATGCTTTTTTAAGGCATTTAAGATAGCTTCAGTATTACCATTCTCATAGCCACAATCAAAGGTAAGATAGATGACTTTCTCTAGCGTATTCCCTATGTAATAAGCATCATATTTTTTTAGTTCTTCTACTGTCGAATTCCCTGTTGGTTTGGTACCCTCTGCACCAAAACCAAGGCCCCAATTGGCTTCTTGCACTAGGTTTGATGATGTGACATCCGTTTCTTGCGCCATACGAGCTAGACCTCGCCCTGTAAAAAACATAGCTGCAAACAAGAATACTAGCAAAATAACTCGAATCGGATCTGTATTCTTTAGTCGTTCCTTCGCAGTTAATTTATTCATAAATGCTCCATAAAAATGCTTTATATAATATATTAAAAATATACTTATTCATTCTTATACATTACGATATTCCCATGACAAAATAATGATTTCCACATATTAATCATTGCGTAATTATTACGTGAATATTACAATAGTATTACACAAGTACAAGGGATAACCCCTTACTTGTAAATAAACAAGTCGAAATATATCTTGTTGAGTACTATAAACTTTCCCATAGTACATTGTTTCTGTAAACCATCTACGAAATGAGGTTCCTATGACAAAAGCAAAAAAACATATCAAACAAATGATTTTTGTAATCGGATTTGCATTCTTCTTTCTTTGTTCCAATTCACATTCGATAGCATTGGCAGCAAGCAAATCAGAACCGAATGTTGGAGTTAGTACCACCAAAGAAACACCTCTTAATATTCGTGAATCAGCGAGTACCTCTTCCAAGAAGGTTTCCTCTCTTTCTCCTAACGCTCCCATTCAAGTCATCGGAAGTAATGGAGATTTCTATAAAGTAATTTATAATACCAACGGAGACATTGGATATGCTCACAAATCTTATATCCAAATCTCCTCTGAAAACTATGGTACTGTGACTACCAAAGGAGGAACTTTAAATTTCCGTTCCAATGCTTCTACTTCTTCTCCTATTCTTACGAAGCTTCCAAATAAAACAGTACTTCCAATCATCAGCTATCACAATGGTTGGTATCAAGTCGTCTTTGGAAAAACAACGGGTTATGTTAGTGGGGACTATTTTAGACCAGGTAACAACTCCTCCAATCATACCAATGATACTTCCAATTCGGCCTTAAGAAATCAAATCGTTGAGTATGCGAAAACCTTCCTTGGAATTTACTATCATTGGGGTGGTAACTATCCAGAAGGTAGTAGCTATGGTCTTGATTGTTCTCACTTCACTTATCAAGTAATGAAGAAATTTGGCCTAATGAATTCTTATCTGGTTTCTGCTGATCAAGCAAACTATGTCAAAAAAATCAGCCGTAGTGAATTACAACCAGGGGATCTTATCTTTTACAAATCCAAATCAAGTGGTAAAGTAGTACACGTTACGATTTACCTTGGTAATAATGAGATCATTGGAGCCAATGGTGGTGATTCCAGTGTAACTTCACTCGCTATTGCAAAAGAAAAAAATGCTAAGGTCAAGATTCAGTCACTCGATGCGGACTCTCGTGAAAAAATCTATGGACGTCTTCCTGGATTAGAGTAAAAAAAGGCTGCTTTTCGCAGCCTTTTTTTACTCTTCATCTTGTAATGCATCGTAACCATGTTCTTTGGTACGAATCTTAATAACATCTTCAACATCATATATGAATACTTTTCCATCGCCAATTTTTCCAGTATAAAGAACCTTCTGAACCGTATCAATCAATACTTCAGTGGAAATCTTACAGATCACAACATCGATTTTAATCTTAGGAAGTAATCTAGTTTCCATTGGTGCTCCTCTAAAGTAAGTCTGATGACCTTTTTGCATACCATGACCAAAGACATTCGTCACCGTTAATCCAGTAACACCAAGCTGTTCAAGTG
>JAEZKD010000279.1 GCA_023415655.1 Bacillota bacterium
GTATTAAAGTTGAACTATCAGAACAATTAGAGAAACTGGAGATTCACACTCTAGCAGATTTGCATCTAGGTGATAAGCATTGTGACTTAAAAACGATAAGAGAAAGAATCAAATATATCAAAGAAACAGATAACGCTTATTGTATCTTAAATGGCGATATAATGAACAATGCAACGAAGACCTCTATATCTGATAGCTATTCAGAACAACTTACACCAATGCAACAGATAGGACAAGCAGTTGATTTACTTACACCGATTAAGGATAAGATTTTATCAATTCAATCAGGGAATCATGAAAATAGGACTTACCGGAAAGAAGGAATCGACCTAACAGAAGTCATGGCTAGAGAAATGGGTTTAGCTGATAAGTTTTCAGCAACATCTTCCTTGCTTTTTGTACGCTTCGGATGGAATGAACCAAGAAAACGTAAGCAGTGGTATACAATCTATGCTTTACATGGAAGTGGTGGAGGAAGAAAAGAAGGAGCCAAAGCAATTCGATTAGCAGACATGGCAAGTATCGTTGATGCCGATATCTACATACATTCACATACTCACTTAGGAATGATTATGAAACAAGCATTCTTTAGAGTTGATACATCAAACAGTAATGTTAGGTGTGTTGATAAATTGTTCGTTAATACATCGGCTATGCTGGATTACGGAGGATATGGCGAGGTATATGAGTTTAAGCCAGCGAGTAAAGAAACACCA
This sequence comes from Bacillota bacterium, assembly GCA_023415655.1. Lineage (GTDB taxonomy): Bacteria > Bacillota > Clostridia > Lachnospirales > Lachnospiraceae > Lachnoclostridium. The sequence continues at coordinate 717 of JAEZKD010000279.1, forward strand.
GTTATTTATCTTAGTGGAACAAGCAAGCATTTCACAGCGAAGATGTAGGAGGTAATTATGAATTGGTGTAAAGATTGTGTAAATAAAGAGCACTGTAGTGACTGTATGGCTGGTCTAGATTCTATGGATGCTCCAACAAATTACAATGATACGAAGAAAGACAATATTAATCCTTCACATTATCGGAATGGCAAGGTTGAATGTATTGATGCCTTAGAATCAGCAACGGTTAATAAGAAAGGTATCGAGGCTATATGTACTGCTAATGTGATTAAGTATCTATGGAGATACGAAGATAAGAACGGATTCGAAGATGTGAAGAAAGCACAATGGTATCTTAATAGATTAATTCAAAGCATCGATAAGAGAACACCAATAGAGAAGTATCGAGAGTTATTTGTAGTACATATGTCACTTGAAGAAGAAATGAGCAAGCTAAGAGAAGTCATCAATGATGAAGAAAACACAGCGAGTGCAGAAACAAAACTAAGATAGTGGAGTAATTTGGAGGTAGATAACATGAGTGGAATGCATATGTCGTATGAAATGATGAAAGTAAGGAATGAAATCAGAAGAACTACACTTGAGTGCATTAAGTTAAGCAATGAGATATATCCGTTGTTAAAGTTAGATGTTGAAAAGGCAGAAGCAAACAGAGGACGTGACTATATAACGTACATACCAGACCGCAAGGTAGGGAAGACATACAACTTAATGAGGTTAGCTGCTGAATACGACTATCCTTTGATAGTGCATGATGCGAGTTGGGCAAGATTTGTGAAGAAAGAAGCAAAGAAACTATTTAATAAAGACATTGTAGTTTGCACTTATAGAACAATTCCAAATTCATTCGATGGATTAAGATGCGATGTTATATTAAAGGACGAACTGATAGACATAGTAACGGTGCGTGACTTATTAAATGAGAATGGGTTCAAGTGGGTTAGCGTTGTAGGAATTAATTAATCAATTAGGTTGATGTGGTAACACATAGGGATATATCCAATTAATGCAGGGTGGGGCGATGGATAAGAATATGGAGGTATAGCATGGTATTACAAGAACCACCAAAAGGAACGGTAGGCTGTAAGTATGAAAAGAAGTGCGTACAGAGATGTTATCAGAATTGTTATTACTGTAAGAATAATCTGATAGCTGTTAAGAGAAAGCAAGAGGAAGATAAGAAGGGGAAATACTTCGAGGCATTGTAAGAATGAAAGGGAGGATTACAAAATGGACATTTACTTAGAGAAAGACGATGGAACAAGGGTTAAGTTAAAAGAAGTAATGACGCTAGATAAGGATTGTGAAGTGCTGTTCCTTATGCTTAATAATAGACTACATCTAAGCGACCAAGAACAGATAGAACAATACATGAGCAAGAAGATAGGCAAGAAATGTATTGTATTGGATGCAATGGTTGACAGAGTATTAGGGATGTAGAAATATGGCTAGAGAGTTTAGCAAAAGCTTTTATAATAGTCCAGCATGGCGAAAGGTAAGGAAGTCATTCATATCACATAGGGCTAGCATAGATGGTGGAATGTGTGAGATGTGTCATGAAGTTCCTGGATTCATCGTGGACCATATAGAAGAGTTAACACCAGAGAACATTAATGATACGTCAATGACTCTATCATGGAGTAATTTACAATATCTTTGTTTGGTATGTCATAACAAGAAGACGTTCGGAAGTAAAGAAGAGAACAATTATTACTTCGGTGAGGATGGTTACATATATCAGACCGCCCCCATAAAACTTGAAAACGAGTAACTGAAAGTAACCGATGCTGAGGGTCTGTGTAACACACAGGTCATCATAAAGGGGGTGTAGTATAAATGAAAAAAACCTATGATTCTGAGGAAATTGAAGAAGTTAAAAGAGAAGAGGAAAGAGACAGTATTTCCAACTATTTGGAGAAAAATAGACGAATCAAGAAAGAGGTAAACCGACTTAAAAAACTATTCTCTGATATAGATGAAAATAAAAAGAAATTAGTCTTTACAACTATAGAAGACGTAGCTTTTATGACCGTAACGATGCAAGACTTAAGAGATATGATTGTTCGCGAAGGAACGACAGTCACATATAAAAATGGTGAAAATCAATTTGGTACCAAGCAAAGCCCTGATGCCCAGTTATACTTACAACTATCACAAAAACAAACTCAAGCCATGAAACTTCTTTTGGATTGTCTTCCAAAAACGGACAAGCCTATACCAAAGGATGATGAATTTGATGACTTTGTAGCAAAGAGAGCTGATCGAATGTGAAAAGATATCCAATAGCGTATAATCCGATACTTGATTATTGGGAGCAAATCAAAGCCCATAAAGTCACCGTAGACAAAAAGATATACGAAACATATCGCTTTCTTGCGTGGAAGATAGATAACCCTGGGAAGTATTTGTATTCTTCTGCAAGAGCTAACCACTTCTTTGAATTCTCAGAGAACTTTTGTAGGCTGTCACAAGGTAAAAAGGGCTTTCAGCTAGTCGAATTAGAACTATGGGAAAAAGCATTCTTAGGAACCATCTTCGGGTTTATCGATAAAGATGGAAACCGACAATATCAAGAAGCTTGTCTAATTATTGGTAAGAAAAACGGTAAGTCCTTAATCGCTTCATTGGTTGGAAACTATATGTTATCAGCAGATGGCGAAGCTGGGCCCGAAGTATATTCGGTTGCAACAAAAAAGGACCAGGCTAAAAAAATTTGGATGCCAGCGAAGCAGATGATTTTGCAATCTCCCACTTTACGAAAAAGAGTGAAGCCTCTTGTTTCAAGCTTGTATTGCTCCACGAACTTTGGAGAGTTCAAATACTTATCCTCTGATGCTGACACGTTAGACGGTCTTAATGTGCATTGCGTACTTATGGACGAGTTGCAGCAGTGGAAAAATGGGAGAGCATTATACAATATCATGGCAGATGGTATGTCAGCCAGAGAACAACCATTATGTCTTATCACAACGACAGCAGGCACCATCCGAGAAGACATCTATGATGAAAAGTACGAAGAGTACGAAAAAATCATCAATGGCTACCGAGATAATATAGAGATTGATGAGCGAAGAATTGGTTTCATTTATGAATTAGACAGTCGTGACGAATGGAAAGAGGAATCTTGTTGGTATAAGGCTAATCCAGGACTTGGGACAATTAAGAAACTGAGTGACTTAAGAGAAAAGGTTAAAAGAGCAAAAGAAAATCCAAGGCTAGTAAAGAATCTACTTTGCAAAGAATTTAACATCAGAGAAACATCCGAGCAAGCATGGTTAAGCTACGATACTGTTGTAAATGAAGCTACATACGATATCAAGGAGTTAAAACCTAGATATGGAATCATCGGGCTTGATTTATCAGATACAACCGACTTAACTTGTGCAACGGTATTATTTAGAGTGGTTGGAACTGACATCATATATGTTAAGCAAATGTATTGGATTCCTGCTGATCGGTTAGAAGAACATATCAAAACCGACAAAGTGCCATATGATATATGGTTAGAACAAGGGTGGTTAAGGCTATGCGAAGGAAACCGAATCAATTACCATGATGTAATGGGTTGGTTAAGAGAAGTAATAGCAGAAGATGATATTTATTTCTTTAAAGCTGGTTACGATTCATGGAATGCTAAGTATATCGTTGATGAAATCGAAATGTTGGTAGGGAAAGAAGGAACTATACCAGTAATTCAAGGACCCAAGACATTCTCAAGTCCTTTAAAATCTATGGAAGCAGAGTTAAAGGCTAATAAGGTTAATTACAACAATAATCCAATACTACGATGGAATTTAACTAATGCAAAGGTGAACATTGATAGAAACGATAACCTAGCATTAGTAAAAACATCAAATGCAACTAAACGAATTGATGGTGTAGCGTCCTTGATGGACGCTTTTATTGTATATGAAAACCATAAAGATGAGTATTTAGCAATTATTTAGAAAGGTGGTGATAAACGTAATGGGATTATTCAAAAAGAAAAACGAGAGCATAAGTATTTCTAAATATCAAATCATCACCGACCAGGGAGAAGGCTTTTATTCGTACAATGGAAACTTATACAAGTCGGATATTGTTAGAGCTGCAATACGACCAAAGGTGAGAGCGATAGGGAAGACTGTCGGAAAGCATATTCGAGAAACTATTAAGAGCGATGGTACAAAGGATATCAAAGTAAATCCAGATGTTTATATGAGATTTCTACTTGAAGAACCGAATCCGTACATGACAGGGCAAATGCTTCAAGAGAAACTAGCAGTTCAGTTAGAACTAAATAACAATGCATTTGCCTACATAGTTCGAGATGAAAATGGCTATCCGATGGAGGTATATCCTATCACAGCCATGACTTGTGAAGCAATTAAGAACTCACAAGGCGAGTTATTTATTCGTTTTGTTATTAAAAACGGAACAACGGTTACATTTCGATACACAGACATCATTCATCTGAGAAAAGACTACAATGGCTCAGAAATATTCGGAGATGCACCGGGGGAAGCGCTAACCTCTCTTATGGAAATTGTAACAGTATCAGATCAAGGAATTATCAAAGCAATTAAAAACTCTAACGTGATTAAATGGTTACTTAAATACAATCAGAATTTAAGACCAGAAGATTTGAGAAAGAACACGAAAGAATTTACTGATATGTTTCTCAACATTGATACTGAAAATGGTGGTGCAGCTGCTACAGATGCAAAGGTTGATGCAAAACAAGTAGAACCAAAAGACTATGTACCAAATGCATCACAAACGGATAGAACGGTAAAACGTATCTATTCGTTTTTTAATACGAATGACAAAATAGTACAAGGTAATTATACAGAGGATGAATGGATTTCATACTACGAATCAGCCATTGAGCCAGATGTAATTCAGTTAAGCAATGAATACACAAGAAAAGCTTTTTCTAGAAGAGAAAGAGGTTTTGGGAATAGAATAACCTTTGAATCAGCGAATCTGACTTATGCCAGTATGTCAACAAAGCTAAACCTAGTGCAATTTGTAGATCGAGGAATCTTGAATCCAAATGAAGTTAGAGAAATACTAAATCTTGCACCTATTGATGGTGGAGATGTTTATCTGCTCAGAAAAGATACAGGACAACTGAGAGAAGGGAAGTGATAAATAGTGAAGCGAATTAATGTATATGGTTCAATCATACCAAATGATTACAAGTGGTACTACGATTGGTTCGAAGAAGATTCAACATGTCCTAGAGATATTAATAATATTTTGAGCGGAGCAAATGGAGAAGAAATCGAAGTGTATATAAATTCTCCTGGAGGAATCATAGAAGCTGGATCAGAAATATACACAGCACTTAGAAGTTATAAGGGCAATATCAAAATATTTATTGTTGGCCAAGCTTGTAGTGCTGCATCCATTATAGCAATGGCAGGTCATTGCGAAATGTCACCTACTGCCCTAATGATGGTACATTGCGTATCTACAAGAGCAAGTGGAAATCATTCCGATATGGAAAAGACAGCAGAGGTATTGAGAACCGCTGATGATGCATTATCAAATGCCTACGTAGCTAAGACTGGAATGAGTAAAGAAGAAGTATTGTCTATGATGGAAGCAGAAACATGGTTGACAGCAGAGAAAGCGAAAGAGAAAGGCTTAATTGATGGCATTATGTTTGAACAGTCGGAACCACTAAGACTTACTGCAAGTGATATTGAATTACCAAGCGAAGAAAAAATGAATCAAGTAAAAAAAATGATTGAAGAGCAGACCATCCGAAATGATGAGCCTGCTTTTTTAATACAACAAACCAAAACAAAATTAAATCTTTTGAAATTGAAGGGAGAAAGAGTATGAACAGAGAGCAATATTTAGCACAGAGAAAGCAGTTATTTGATGCAGCAGAAACACTTACTAATGAAGGAAAGATTGATGAAGCAAATGCAAAGATGAAAGAAATCGAGGCTCTAGACAACAAGTGGGAGGAAACAAAACTTGCCAATGCTAACTTAAATGCATTAAAGGCAAAGGGTGAAATTACTGATATCGTAAATCAGTCCGTAGCAGCGCAGGGAATTGTTGTTGCAGCAGTTGGTGGAGAAGCAAAGGTAGATGAGAAACAGCTTTACACTGATGCATGGGCAAAGACAATGCAAGGTAAAAAGCTAGATGAAAAAGAGCAGGCAATCTTTGATAAGGTCAATGCTGAATTCAGCAATGCCTACACACACGATACTTCCAATACAGCAGTATTGATTCCTGAAACAGTAACTGCAGGTATTTGGAAACGTGCAACGGAATCCTACCCACTATTAAATGATGTTAAAAAGTACAATGTCAAGGGAACTTTAACCATCAAGAAACACACTGGAATTACAGCTGGAGATGCAGCTTTCTATGACGAAAAGACAGTTACAGCAGACGAGCAGAATGCTTTCGGAGAAATCAGCTTAACAGGTTGCGAATTAGCAAAAGCAATAACAGTATCTTGGAAACTCAGATCAATGGCAGTAGCAGAATTTATTCCATTTATCATCAACGAATTAGGCGAAAGAGTCGGTGTTGCTCTTGGCAAGTCTACTGCTGTCGGTAAAGGCAAGCCTGGAGAAGGTGACACATTTAAGCCAGAACCACAGGGGATTGAAACTGCTTTACTTGCAGAAGCTTCGACTCCACAGGTTGTATCTTATGATCCAGAAGCATCTACACCTGATCCTTTGACTTACGAGGATTTTACGCTTGCTATTAGCAAGATTCACTCCTCTTACTTAGCTGGTTCAAACATTTATGCCAACAACACAACAATCT
>JAEZKD010000287.1 GCA_023415655.1 Bacillota bacterium
GGACAAGCCATGAAACGTCACAGAATAGTTAGTATTTGCTGCTTGTTACAAACTATCTTGATTGTATTGGTGATCATAGGCGCAATATTGAAGGTAGTTAACTTAGAAAACTTAGAAGAAATAAATATGGTGCAGGAAATAATGTCTATCTTCCTCTTTTACGCATGGGGCATCGGGGCGTTGCTGTTTCTACAAATGATTATCAACTACAACAAAAAGTTACTAAGAGAGATGATTAATAGTAAGTTTGCTAAGTGGTTCAGTTAATTGAATTTGAAAGGAGGAACAATGGACCAGAGATTAATCATTCAGACAGTATCTAAGAGCGATGTGGTAAATACCATATCGACAGTAAAGCAAAAGCAACGCGAGATTGTAGCCATTAATGGCAATGCAACACAATCCATTCTAAAAAGTACATACAAGGAAGTCTACAAGATGATCGGTACCGTAGATACATTAAAGGCACTGGAATTACTCGAAGATGATCTATATCAGAGCTTAGTCGAGCAGAATGTACTACTAGAGGACAAAATCAGAAGATTGATAAAATCAAAAAAGCCCCAATCGAGTGCGAATCGAGTTAGGGCACAGATATAAATATTCAAGTTGATTGTACATCGAAAGAAAGGATGTGTCAATGGAGCAAATTATTAATTGTACTCTTACAGACTGCAAATACAATACAGAACGTATCTGCAGAAAAGAAGTGATTGAGATTGATATTAACGTGTTAGATAAGCCACGTTGCTATTCGTATGAGGTGAAAGATGAAGATGAATAGTCCAAAACGCATATATGTGCCAAGCACAGCAACGAATGAGGAAATGGAAGGAGTTGCAGCGAAACTCTTCTCCTGGGGATATTCAGTAAAAAAAGGTAAAGAAAAGAAGGACAAGGCTACATTTCGTTATATTGAATTTATTAAGGAGGAAGATTAACCATGAGTGAATTAGTATTTGAAGCTAAGCAGGAGATAGGGAAAATTATTTGTAACATCGAAACAGTGAGAGAGTTAGCAATCAGTAAAGCTGCAATGTATAGGGGTATCATTGTTACCGATGATACAACAATAGCTGCTAAGAAAGATATAGCAGATTTGAGAAAACTGCAAAAGGATATTAACGATGCAAAGATTCAAGTGAAAAAGGAGTTTACAGCACCACTTACTAAGTTTGAAGCAGAGTGTAAGGATATCATTGCATTACTGGATGAACCAATAAACTTTATGGAAAGCCAGGTGAAGGAATATGAAGCAAAGAAAAAGGAAGAGAAGAAAGCAAAGATTGTTGAAATGTATCATGAATTAACTTCTGAGTATGCTTCGTATCTTCCAATCACAAAGTATTACAAACCACAGTGGGAAAACAACGCAACTTCTCAAAAGTCCATTGAAAAAGATATCGTAGCACTTGTGGACCAGGCTTCTATGTCAGTAATGGCTATTAAAGCCACAGAATCGGAATTTGTAGACAAAGGTCTTGAAGCACTTAAGGACAACCTCGATGTATCAAAAGCTATGATCGTGATTAAAGGCTATGAAGCGCAGAAACGTGAAATCCTTGAACGTGAGGAAAGAAGAAAGAGAGAAGAGGAAGAACGTAAGCAACGTGTAGAAGAAGAAAGAATTAGAGCCGAGGAAGAAGCTAGAAAGCAAGCTGAAAATCTTAAGCAGATGAAATTAGAAGCAGATGAAGCATTTAGAATAATGGAAGAAGAAACATTGGCTCAAGAGGAAGAACTTCCTTTTATTCCAGAAGAAGAACCGTTTGTTGTACCTTCTGATCTGTTTATTACAAAGAGATACGTCATTAAAGAGACACCATTCACCCATAGCTGTATTGAAGAAGAGCTTATTAGATTAGGTGTTGCATTTGTTATAGAGGAGGAATAGTCATGGCAGAACAGAAGCAAGAAAAGGAAGTAAAGCAGCCTTTAAAAATGCTTGTTAAATTGCAAAAAATGAGAGTCGCATTAATTGAGCGTGACATTGAAATGACAGGAGAAAATAAGTATAGCAATTATAAATACTTTCAGCTTGCAGATTTTTTACCACACGTTCAGAAAATTATGCTGAATGAAATGGTGACAGCTGTCTATGAACTTACATCAGATAAGGCAGTACTAACATTGATTAACTTAGAAGATTTTGATGATAGAGTTTCTTTTTCTCTTCCAACAGCAGAAGCAGGGGTAAAGGGAGCGAGTGGGATACAGCAAATAGGAGCACAGAGTACATATTTACGTAGATACCTTTATATGAATGCGTTTGAAATATCTGAAAATGATATCGAAGATGAAAGCAAGCCACAAGAGGATGACAAAAAGAAGATTGAAGATATTAAGAATGCGCCTATTAGTCCGGCAAAAGTTGCAACTATTATGAAACAACTTGAACGTACTGGAATTAAGGCAGAGCAGATTGTTGAACGGTACCATGTTGAAACTATAGAGTCTATCACAGAAGAACTTTATCCGAGGGTTTTCGAAGCATTGAAGAAAACTCCAGATAAGAAATAATGTACGAGGTTGCGAAGCTAGCAGGCTATCGTGTTTCCAAGGAAGGTACTGAATTAAAGATATTTATACCGAACATAGACTTAACCGAAGCAATTATTGAAAAGCATATGCGACAATGCGGTGTTTGGTTAGTGGATGGCAGACACATTACTGCAGATCAGCGAAAGAAGATATATGCCACGGTGGCAGATATATCGGCACACTGTGGGTATCTTCCAGAGGAATGTAAGGAATTGATGAAATATCTTCATATTGCCAATACAGGCTGCGAGTATTTTTCTTTACATGATTGTAGCATGGATACAGCTAGGGAATTTATCAATACAATGATGGACTTTGCATTGTACAATGGCGTACAACTTAATGATTTTGGAATAAACCGAACAGATGATATTGGTAAGTATCTTTGGTATTGCCTTAAGCATAAAAAATGTGCTGTATGTGGCAAACAAGGTGAAACACACCACGTTGATGCAATCGGTATGGGAAATGATCGTACCAAGGTGGATGATAAAGACCATCGTAAAATTTGTTTATGCCGAGAACACCATACAATAGCTCACAGCAAAGGAATGCCAAACTTTGAAAAATCTTATAAGGTTTACGGTATTGTCTTTAAGGAGGCAGGCTAATGAATGATATTAGATGCAATAGTGCTTTTTGCATATACGTTAGTGCAAATTTATGCTGTAAAGATTGCTACATCAAAGATCAGTGTTTGAATCACTGTGCTAATGAACATTTAAACTGTAGTTGTGCAGTTTATAGAAACAAAGAATAAGTTAGTAACTCGAAAGAGTAACTATAGTAACTTATCAACCTAGTCTTGTTGGATAGGAGAGGATGGATAGTAATACCTAATCATTTTCAAGTTTCGTAATTTCTCTATCTGCTCAATCTTCGAAGTATACATATCACAGTGAATATTTCCTCCTATCCATAAAGAGAACGTCTCTGTGGGCATTACACAAGCTCACAGAGACACAAGAAAAGAGGTACTTATGGAACACACTCTAATTATCCTCGGAAAGCTTCCAGGGATAAATGATTATACAGCAGCAAATCGTCAGCACTATCAAAAAGGTGCAAAGATGAAGAAGGATTCACAAGAGAGTATCATTTGGCAAATTAGAAACCAGCTAAGAGGTCTACATATCACAAAGCCAGTTATGATTAAATATATGTTTTTTGAACCTAACAAGAAGAGAGACCTTGATAATATATCTGGTTTCGCTCATAAGGTTATTCAAGACAGCCTAGTAAAGACAAAGGTCCTTGATAACGATGGTTGGGACAATGTAATTGGGTTCTTAGATCAGTTTGCGCTAGACACAGAAAACCCTCGGATTGAGGTAACGATTGTAGAGGTGGGATGATGACAGAGGAAAAGAAGCTCATCCAGGGTAAAGAGTGTGTCAAGTGCAAGCGTTTATTTAACTGTTTAGGCAGAGAAAAAGATACGAATTGCGTATTTTTTGAAGAAAGAAAAAAGCAGGTGAGCGAATGTGTGAAGGATGGGTGAAATCATACCGTAAAATCTTAGATAACCCAATTGTATGTAAAGATGCTGATTATTTCGCAGTATGGAATTACCTCTTGTTATCTGCAACACACAAGGAAATACCTGCACTGTTTAAGGGGCAAAAAATTACGTTGATGCCAGGGCAATTAATCACTGGTCGAAAGGTAATTTCTGAGAAATTTCGTGTTTCAGAAAGTAAGGTATATCGCATATTAAATGCGTTCAAAAGTGAACAACAGATTGAACAACAAACCAGTAATCAAAATAGCCTAATTACTATACTTAATTGGGAAAAGTACCAAGACAGTGAACAACAGATTGAACAGCCAGTGAACAACAAACGAACAGCCAGTGAACAACCAGTGAACACAAACAAGAATGAAAGAATGAAAGAATGTAATAAATCTTTTAAATACTACGACAACGAGGCTCTCAATAATACGTTTTTACAATACATAGAGTTTAGAAAAAAGATACGTGCCACAATGACTGATAGGGCGATTGAGTTAGCTATCAAAAAACTCAATGATATTGGAAAAACAGACGAGGAACGAGTCGCAATCATTAATCAATCAATTATGAATGGTTGGAAAGGCTTATTTGAGCTTAAGCAAGTAAGTACACCAAAGAGTACGAATAAGTTTAACGACTTTCCTCAGCGAAAGTATGAAGAAGATAAAATGATGGAATTTGAGCAGTTATTAAATCGGAGGTAGTAATGTGAATAAAGGACAGACCATCAATCGTTGCAAAAACATTTATGACGTATACGAAAGAATAGAGAACAAGACTAAGAAAATCGCAAAGTCATTGAACTGTCTTGATG
>JAEZKD010000304.1 GCA_023415655.1 Bacillota bacterium
GTCATAAGCCTCTTTCTCCAGAAGCAATGACTAAGTTTGTTGAAAGAAGTAATGAAATTATGATGCTATTAACAAAATAATGAAAAGCAATAGGCTGTGGTTGAAACCACAGCCTATTTTTGCGTTATTGCAGAGGATAATGTGTTCCAAACTCATCAGGACAGGTTGTTTGTCAACTCATTTCCAATCAAAAGAAGTAAGGAAACTATACAAATATATCCAAATAAGGTATAATAAACAGTATCTATAGATTCATATGAAATGGAGGATGGAACAGTGAAATACGTACCTTTAGCACAACAATTGATTCAACAGATTAGCTCAGTTTTGGTCGGTAAAGAAGATAAAGTAACCAATACAGTGATTACATTATTAGCAGGTGGACATCTTTTATTAGAAGACGTTCCTGGAGTTGGAAAGACGACGTTGGCAAATGCGTTATCCAAATCCATTGATTGTAGCTTTGGTCGAATCCAGTTCACTCCGGATACGCTCCCAAGTGATATCACAGGTATCTCAATCTACAATATGAAGACAGGTTCGTTTGAGTTTCAAAAGGGTGCTGCTATGCACAATATTGTATTAGCAGATGAAATCAATCGTACTGCTCCTAAGACACAAGCTAGCTTACTAGAAGCAATGCAGGAACATCAGATTACGGTAGATGGTGTAATTTATCCATTAGAGGAACCATTTATGGTAATTGCAACACAGAATCCAATCGAGTTTGTTGGTACCTATCATTTACCTGAAGCACAGATGGATCGTTTCTTGATGAAAATCACCATTGGTTATCCTTCCATCGAAAAAGAAGTGCTTATGGTAACGCAATTTCTGAATGATCAAAGGGTTGAGCAGTTACAACCAATTATGAAAAAAGAAGAAGTGGTTGCAATGCAACAAGAAGTAAAATCAGTCAAGGTACATAAGGATTTAATTACATATATCGTTAATATCATCGATGCAACTAGAAGAGAAGAAAGTCTTACTTTAGGTGCGAGTCCTAGAGCAACCTTAGCTATGATTCGAGCTGCCCAAGCAACCGCATATCTTAAGGAACGAGATTTTGTAATCCCAGATGATATTCAAGAGATCGTATTTCCTGTATTATGCCATCGCTTGATACCGTCCATGGAAGCAAAAATCAATAAAGTAACGACAGAAACCATTGTAAAGAGATTATTATTAACTGTTCCATTACCAATCATGAGAAGCAAAGAGTAATGAGAGAAAAGCGGGAGACGATATGATAAGAAATCGTATAATTCTATGTTTAGTAATCGTTGCTACAGGTGTATTTGTTAGCTTTTTTGGTGGGAGCATCAGTTATGGGCTTTTTTATACGAGCTTACTAGTTCCTGTAGTATCCTTTGCTTATATGCTATATGTGCACTTTCGCTGTAGAATATATCAGCTTATCGAACATAAAACAGTAGTGAAGGGAGAACACATTCCGTATCAATTCATACTATCCAATGAGGATGTGATTGCATTCACTAATATCTATGTCAGCTTTCGTACTGATTTTAGTGAAGTGGACCATGTGGATGCGGATAAAACCTATTGTTTGTTACCACAAGAAAGATGTGAACAGAACACCTCGATATGTTGCCATTATCGTGGGGAGTACCTAGTTGGTGCAGAGTATGTTTATATCACAGACTATCTGAATCTATTTCGGGTTCGTTTTGAAGCACCATCTCCAATTACAGTCCATGTGATGCCACGTGTATTAAGATTACAACAGCTAAGAATCGGAGAAGAGATGGAAGGTAAGATGAGTACAAGTCGGGCAGAGATTGAACAGAATGTTCCTGATGTAGAGATTCGAAACTATATTCCAGGAGACGAGAGGAGAATGATTCATTGGAAGTCTGTTGCGAGAGAACATAAACTGATGACACGTAAATATACCAAGGAACCTAAATCTGAGATAACGCTATATTTGGACCTAACAAAAAAGGAAGCTACTTTATTGGAACAGATGCAAATCGAAGATAAAATGATTGAGTTGGTGCTAGCAATCTCAGATTATTATCATAGAGCAAATACTCCAATTCAGTGTATTTATGAGAGCAATGGTTTGAAAGAGCAAAAAATCATGTCAAAGAGTGATTTTGATCGCTTATACGAGATGTGTAATACGGTATACTTTCGTTCTAAGCTTTTGATACATCATCTATTAGAGCAGACGACGAATCTAACGAAGAATACAACCTGGGGAGTTGTAATTACTCATTCCTTGACCGATGAACTTATCATTGCCTGTTATGAAAAAATAAGATTAGGCTGTATCATAACCATTCTTTTAGTAAGTAGTGAAGATTATAAAGACAAGATTCAAAAGTTAGATGCAAGAATACATTTTCACCAAATACAGCTGCAACAGGAAATAACAGAGGTAATTTAAGGAGCGAATTGATATGATTGAGTTTATGAAAAAGTATGCTTATTCTTGCTGTCTCATTTGGTTGTTGTGCGTGGGAATCCTTACTAATATAAATATGCATTACCATCTGAACGTTCATGAAGCATTTGTTGTTCTGATTTGCTTTTTATGGGCAGTACTGATTCAATTGTTTGATAATAACAAGAAGAATGTAATCCCATATCTAGTCATCGGAATGCTTTTGTTGATTACTTCAATCGTAGTGGTTCTGACCGATTTTTCCTTGAGTAAAGAAACAAAGCACTATTGGAGTTGGCTGACGAAGGCAGTTAATTTAAGGGCCAGTGATAATTTAGGGTACTCTATGTTTACTGTAGTTTTATTGGCTCTTATCTTACTTTTGATTTTTAATATGATATTAAAGCAATATAGAATTCGTTTGGTGGTAGCCATTCTTTTGTTTCTCACTTTGATTGTGATTAGTGTGATGAAAGCTTCAGTGTCTAAAATAGGTGTGATTTGCTTTCTAACCTTTCTGATTTTATGTATCGTTGAAGTGCGATTATCGGGTGTTAAGTGGAATCAAAGAAAAGAATCAGGCAAAGCGATGCCTTTTTTACTACCCTTCCTATTCTTGTTTTTATTCATGCTCATCATATTACCAACGAATGAAAAACCAATCGAATGGAAACTCGTGAAACAGTTCCTGAATCAAATATCGGACTCCATTGATTCCTTAGTTGCCAGCATTGATCTCTGGTTAAACCCAGAGAAAAGTGAATTTTCTCTTTCTTTTGCAGGATATACTGAATCTGGAGAGGTAGGAGGAACTTTAACAGATAGTAGAGCTGAGGCAATACACATCAAAACCTCAACTTCTGTTTCCAACAATATCTATCTCACTGGAAATACGAAAAATTATTTTGACGGTTCCAAATGGACCATGACACTGGATCAAGAGAAGAATGATTACGGGGTGCAAGAATACATATTAGACTTAGGTGAGACGCTATATGCAATTGACCGTTTTAATACAACAGAGGATTTAGACAATCTTTATAAGACAAGAAATTTAACAATATCTTATCGAGATATACGGACAAAGTCATTGTTTTACCCTATCAAATTCAATCAAATTGAGCTTACGAATACAACGGATTATTATCAGAGCCAGACAGAAAATATACGCTTTCAGGATGTTCAGGGAAAAAATACTACCTATAAAGTCGAGTATGTAAATTTGAATTATGGAAGTACCTTGTTTGATGAATTTTTGAGACAACAAGGAATGTACCGATATCAGAGCAATCCTACTAATCAGGAGCAGCAATTTTTATCTAGCAAAAAGGATAATCTGATATTAAAAGGGAAAGACCTACCTAGTGATTTTGAAAAGTTACTATATCAGAGAGCACAACAGATTCGTAAAAACTATACTAAGGTTTATGAAGGGCTTCCAAAGCGAGTTGCTTTGCTTTCTCAACAGATTACTAGTGATTATACGAATGATTATGAAAAGCTGTTGGCATTAGAGGCTTACTTTAGCACCTATACCTATACAACGGTACCAAAGCAGGTGCCAGAAGGTGAGGATATCATTGATTATCTTTTATTTACCTCACAAGAAGGATATTGTACCTATTATGCAACTGCATTTGCAATTATGGCGCGATGTATTGGTATTCCAACAAGATTTGTGCAAGGTTTTTGTATTGATACAGTGAATCAAAAAAGTAAATATGAGTACATGGCATATAATTCGGATGCTCATGCATGGGTAGAGGCATACATTGAAGGTGTGGGCTGGATTGCATTTGAACCTACCCCAACGTACAAAACTCAGAGATATCAACCTTGGAGTAGTGTGAATGAGTCAGTAGTTATCGCAACGCCATCCATCGTAAGACCAACGATTGATATGGAAGATTTTTTATTAGAACAGCAAAAGGAAGAGGAGAGTAAGAAGGCGGTTTATCAAGGTGTTATGATGGGCGCACTTGTGATCATCTTACTGATTATCGTAATGATTCCTATTTACTTTTTGATACGTATTAAGTTCATTCATAGGAGATACCTACACTGCACACCAAAAGAAAAAATATATTATGATATTTATCAGATTCTTCAGATACTTGCTATGAATAATCGTAGGCTATTAGAGGGAGAAACCTTTAGTCAATATATGAGGTATATTGAAACTCAGCATCCAAAGATGAATAAGGAGATGAGTGAACTAGAGTTGATATTTATTAGAACAGCATACAACGACGAGGCACCGACAGAGCAGAATCAGCAAGAGGTTTTGCTTTGGAAAGAGCAATTATTAAAAAAGGTAAAAGAGGAAATATCTCTTAGAAAGTACATTATGCTTCGATATGAGATGTTATTTCAGAATTGGTTTCGAGTATGAATAAAAAATAGGGCTTTCATATAGTGAGAGCCCTATGATTTATGGAATATCTTTATTAAGGAGAGGGAAATACGATATCTGTTGTTTCTTGAGAGTTATCGTAGGAGAAAGTAACCTGTCCATCAATAGATACATAGAATTTCTTTACTAAGACATTCTCTTGTCCTAGCTTAGCATAAGTACCTATGACGTGACAGATACGATCACCAACAATGATTTGAGAATCTTCGATTCTCAAGGTGTACTCAGACATTTCTGCTGGTAGTTTTGATTGTGAGGTTGATAGATTAGAAATCAGTGTCAATGCTTCAGTTTTTGAGATACTGAAATCTTCTGTGATGTCTATACTCTCAAAAAGATAAGAACCAGCAATGTCCAAATTTCCTTGGGTGAATAATCCATCATCATCGTGAATGGTAATGACTGTTTGATCAAACACAAAAACAAGTTCGTTATCATTCTCATCTACAAAGAAGGCGTAGTTATCTTCAATGTGTCCAATTCCTGCGAGTGTAAGTGTTCTACTAGAATCCTCCATATGTATCATAAAATCAAAAGAAGAAGGATCATTTTGTGTTATTTGCAAAGTGCTAATTGTGCGTTCACTTTTACCCTTTCGGTGGTAGGTTCCACTCCAATCAGTCTCTGAGTAGTCGGGTGTATTGAAAGGAAAATTACTAAATGCAATACATTTTCCATCGGAGGACATGCATGAGATTTTACCAGTGTATTTGTTTACAATGATAATGGGTTCCAAAGGAATTGAATCTTGTGTTGCAATAAATGCTATATATGGATTGCCATCAATGACAATATCTTCTGATAGTAAGGAAATGAAATATCTCTTGGTATCAATCTGTTCTTCTAATAAGGCTTGTGCCACTTGAGCGGATATTTCCTCTCCAAGTTTGATGGAAGCGGATGGCTTTATGGTTGGCGTTGGTTCTAAGGTTGGAGAAGCTGTTGGTTCATAGGTAGGGGGCTCATTGGTAGTATCGATAGATTCCTGTGTCATATGATTCGTCTCTACTGTATCATTTCTTCTTTTACAGCCACACAAGGTTAGTATAAGTATAAAATAAATAACAATATGATGTAATTTTTTCTTATTTATAGATTTAATTTTTGAAGTGTACCACGTATTTCGCTTACTGTACATTAAACCAACCCCCTTAGCGCCTTATTAACTCAATAATACCATATATTTCATCCAATTGTTAGTTAAAATATTCATTATTTGAAATTTTTTTATTTCCAGCAGAAACTTTTCATTCTGTTTGAAACTATGCTATAATCATATGGAAACGGGACACGAATTGATAGGAGTTCATATGAATTATAATTACTCAGAAACAATTGAATATTTGTTAGATTGGTACGATTTAAATGCTCGAATTTTAGCCTGGAGAGAAAATCCTAAACCATATTATGTTTGGGTTTCAGAAATTATGCTACAACAGACTAGGGTAGAAGCGGTAAAAGGATACTTTGATCGATTTATCACAGAGCTTCCTGACATTAAGTCTTTGGCAGATGTAGAAGATGATAAATTGATGAAGCTTTGGGAAGGCCTTGGTTACTATAACAGAGCACGAAATATGAAAAAAGCAGCTCAGATGATAATGAAGGAATTTAATGGAGAATTACCTGCAGACTATGATGCACTATTAACATTACCGGGGATTGGGTCCTACACTGCTGGAGCAATCGGTTCGATAGCATTTGGGTTACCGGTACCTGTGGTAGATGGAAATGTTTTAAGAGTTATGAAACGTATCGCAGGTAGTTATGATGATATTACAAAGGATAAGGTAAAAAAGGAATTAGAAAAGGATTTGCTTCAAATCATGCCAAAGGATCGACCAGGAGATTACAATCAATCCATTATGGAATTAGGTGCAACGGTATGTATTCCTAATGGAAAACCATTGTGTGATAAATGTCCAGTTATGCACCTATGCAAAGCCTTTCATCAAGATCTTACCGATGAAATACCAGTTAAGCCAAAGAAGAAAGCAAGAGTAATTGAGGAGAAAACAGTTTTTGTCTTTGAGTGTGATGGTAAATATGCAATCAGAAAACGTGTGGAAAAGGGCCTATTACATGGGCTTTGGGAGCTTCCAAATATAAACGAAACAATTTCGTATGACAAATTACAAGATAGTATGGTAAAATGGGAGCTGGAATGTGAAATAGTGGAAAAAATGAAAGAAGCAAAACACATTTTCTCGCATCGAGAATGGCATATGGTTGGCTATTACATTCGATTAAAAGAAGTTGATCAATTACCTTTTGATGATATTATATGGGCTAAAAAGCACGAATTAAAAGAAACCTATTCTCTTCCTACTGCTTTTGAGGCATATAAGGAGGTATGGAAGTAGGTTGGAATCCTAAAGTAAATATCCATTCGCTAAGGTGAATGGATATTTACGCTGTAATTGTACTGATACTCAAAAAGTGATGGAACTGTAAGATTAGGAGGACGAACAAATGGAAGTTGATTTTTCATTATCCGCCTACCGTATATTTAATGCGGTTGCGAAAACAGAGAATATCTCTATGGCAGCAAAAGAGCTATATATTAGTCAGCCAGCCATAAGTAAAGCAATAGCAAAACTAGAACAGAATATGTCAGTTGCATTATTTACACGGAATTCACGTGGAGTTCGTCTAACAGAAGAAGGAAAACAGCTTTATAATTATACAAGAGTAGCATTTGATACACTAAAAGAGGGTGAGGATGCGATGAAACGTATCCATAGGCTAGGAATTGGGCATATTCGCATCGGTGTTAGTAGCACTTTGTGTAAATATATGCTTTTACCGTATTTAAAAGCATTTGTTGAGGAGAATCCTCATATACGTTTTACAATCCAATGTCAGTCAACGTTTCAAACACTGGCACTGATTGAGGATGGGAAATTAGACATCGGCTTGATTGGAAAACCGGATACATTCAAAGAGCTTGATTTTAAAAAATTTGGAGAAATAGAGGATGTGTTTATCTCAAGTCCAACCTATCTTGAGAACCTAAAAATTCGTGAGGGAGGAAATCTCTCAGATGCAAAGATGCTTGAATGTGGGAATATTATGTTGTTAGATGAAAAGAATATTACCCGCTTGTACATAGAAAATTATTTTGCTACTCATGGAATACGAGTGGAACAAATACTCGAAGTTAGTAGCATGGATTTGTTGATCGAATTTGCAAAAACAGGATTGGGGATTGCTTGTGTTATTAAGGAATTTGTGAAGGAAGATTTGATGAATCACAAATTAGTAGAGTTAAAACTTCCAAGTAAAATTACAAAACGAGAAGTAGGCTTTGCATATAAGAAGGACCGAGCAACCCAGGAATCTTTACAGAAATTCATTCATCAAATGGAAGTGTTTGCGACTTTACATAAGTAAGATATGAAATTTAGTTATGATAAGTATTCATATTATATATTTTTATTATATCTATGAATATGTTATGATTTCACTAGTAAGATAAAGGTAATAAAAGAAAGGACAGATACATATGAACTACAAGATTGCATTAATACCAGGTGATGGAATTGGTCCTGAAATTATTCGTGAGGCAAGAAAAGTTCTAGATGCCGTAGGAAGAAAGTATGGCCATATTTTTTCCTATGAGGAAGTATTAATGGGAGGAGTATCCATTGATGCAACTGGTGTACCATTGACCGAAGAAGCTTTAAATAAAGCAAAAGCAAGTGACTCTGTATTATTGGGGGCTGTTGGTGGTAATGTTGGTGAATCAAAATGGTATAGCTTACCACCAAATCTTAGACCAGAGGCAGGATTACTAGCAATTCGAAAAGGGCTTGGTCTTTTTTGTAATCTACGCCCAGCCGTTTTATTTCAACAATTAAAGGAAGCCTGTCCTCTTAAGGATGACATTATTGGTGATGGATTTGATTTTGTTGTAGTACGTGAACTGACTGGAGGCATTTATTTTGGTGAGCGAAAGACATTAACAGAGAATGGAGT
>JAEZKD010000316.1 GCA_023415655.1 Bacillota bacterium
TAATAAGTTACAAGAAAGTGATTTTTTTGTTTCACTCTCTCCTCCTCCCCCAATTATAATATTTGAAGAACCTTAGCTCTCCTGCTAAGGTTTTTTATTGTTTCTAATTTCTCTTCTTCTCTATGCGTTTTTGTTCTTCCCCTATCCTCCCTTACCCTCTACTCCCAATCTCTACCACTACTTCCCAAATGCTTTATTTACATTTCAGACTTTTTTCACCTTTTCATCACAATTTCTACACAATTTCATTTTATAATGTAACACAGATAGTGATAAAACACTTTCTACTCCCACCCTATATACGTAACCAAAAAAACGAGCATCCCCTGCTCGTTTTTTTGATAGGAAACCTAGTTAGGCTCCTAACTATTCAGTTCCACTGATTCATTTATGAATAGGTCTAAATTGTCTTGTTTCTTCTCATCCTCTAGAAGTTCTTCGTCGGTTAACTTTCTCACACGTGTCGATACAATCATACGATTATGCACCTCTACCAATTCATACTCATAGCCACAATAGTGAATGACTGCTTTCTCGTCCTCCTCTGGAATATGATCTAACAAAGAAATTAGTAATCCATTGATGGTATCATAATGATCCATATCCTCCTCTAGAAAGACTAGTTCTAATTCATCTTCTAACTCTTCCAAACTAGCTTCTCCAAGAATCAGATAAGAATCATCCGACAAACGAGTAAAGCTTTCTTCCTCTTCGTCATACTCATCCTGAATATCTCCAACAATTTCTTCTAGAATATCCTCCATTGCAACGATTCCAGCCGTCTGGCCGTACTCATCGATTGCAATCGCCATATGTATCTTCTTGGATTGCATATCATGAAATAGAACGTCAATGTTTTGAGTATCTGGTATAAAATATGGTTCTCGTGCTACCTTTGTTAACGGCTCTTTTCGTAGTCGCAAATCGACATAATATAACATTACATCTTTTAGATGCAATACTCCCACAATATTGTCAATATCACCATCATACAAAGGAAATCTTGAATAATTTTTATCTAGCATAAAGTGCAGTGCTTCTTCAATGGTAAGATCTGAACTAATCGCAATGACCTTTTTTCGATGGGTCATAATATCTTTTGCTGCTTTTTCATTAAATTCAATGATATTTGAGATCATTTCCGCTTCATCTGCTTCTAAAACACCTTGCTCCTGACCTTCATTCACAATCGAGATAATTTCTTCTTCTGTTACATTCTCTTCCAAATCCGAAGGACGTACTCCAAAGAGACGTAAAATTCCATTCGTGCTCTTTTCTAATAACCAGATCCATGGGGAAAATACATAAGAAAAAAATAAAATTACGCTTGCCAATGTATAAGCAAAGCGATTCGAATATTTCCTTGCAAGCTTCCTTGGTAGTAATAAACCAAACAAAACAACTAAAAATGTAATGAGAATCGTAACGATTACCATAGCAATACTAGTCGTTATTGCATAATTCTCTATTAATAAACTTTTCTCCACTGATTGTTCAATGAAACGATACAATTGGAAAGAATACGTCATGCCAATCAATAAACTAGCTAACGTAATTAGAATCTCGATCACAGTTATGTATCGATGTGGAGTATCTAAAAGCTTTACAAGCCGTAAAGCCTTTTTTTCTCCTTCTTCTGCTCTTTTTCTTGCATTCGTTTCGTTGACATTTAACATCGCTGCTTCTGTAGCTGATACTATCGCATTCAGTGCGACCAAACTGAGTATTAAGACAAGACCACGTATGGGATGTCCATCCATAAAAATCTTTTCTCCTTCATTAACGTTTACCAGCATGACCAGCTGATAATTCTGGTGTTACGACCTATGTATCCAGGGCGAAACTTATAAGTAAAGCTTTGTCGATGCGCTTTAGGATATCTTGGTCTAGGTGACAGACTTTTTCTTTTAGTCTAGACTTGTCAATGGTACGAACCTGTTCTAATAAGATAACTGAATCCTTTACAATTCCATACTTTTCAGCATCTATCTCTACATGTGTAGGCAACTTCGCCTTGTTCATCTTTGATGTAATTGCTGCACAAATCACCGTTGGACTATGCTTATTGCCGGTGTCATTCTGTATAATTAAAACTGGGCGTACACCGCCTTGTTCGGATCCTATGACCGGTCTTAAATCTGCGTAAAAAATATCGCCTCTTCTAATAATCACATAACTCACTCTCCATCTTATGGCTTTAGCTTTATTATTACCACTTTTGACCATCGTATTCCATAAAACGTAACATTCTATGTAGATTGCGGTTATGTTTTTTCACATCTCCTAATAAAATATTGTTACTTTTTTTTGTCAATAGACAACCTGCTGGGTTTGCTATTGTACATCTCGGATTGATACGGGCTTTCCATTCTGATAATAAACTCTTGGAATTCTCTTTCCTATATTACAAACAAACTCATAGTTAAATGAACCGGCTATCCTTGCTAATTCTTCGACACTGAGATATTCATCTCCATCTTTTCCTATTAACGTAACAGTATCATCCTGCTTTACATATGGTATGTCTGTAACATCGATCATAAACTGATCCATACACACACGCCCTATTATTGGCGCAAATTGTCCATGAACTAAAACTCTTCCTTGATTGGACAATTGTCGAGGGAATCCATCACCATAACCTACTGGTACAGTTGCAATCTTCGTAAGCTTTTTCGTTACGAACGTACTGCCATAACCGATTCCATGGCCGGCTTCCAATTCCTTAATAAATGATATATGCGTTTTAAGTTCCATTGCTGGTTTTAACAACAATTGTTCTTTATGAACCTCATCCGAAGGATATAATCCATACGTACTAATTCCAGAACGAACCATGTCTAAATTAGCCTCTGGAAAATCAATAATTCCAGCGCTATTTGAGGCATGCTTTATTTGCAAGGTAACACCAGCAAGCTCTAGCTCCTTTGCAAAATCTTGATAAATGCGAAATTGTTGGATGGTTGATGACTTATCTGCCATATCAGCACATGCAAAATGAGTATATAACCCTTCAATTTGAATATGCTCCAATGACTTCATACGTACAATCTCATCTATACTTTCCTTGGTTGGTTGATATCCAATCCGACCCATTCCAGTATCAAGCTTAATATGAACACGAGCAATCTTTCCTTGACGTTTTGCTTCTTCATCGATGAATTTTGCCATCTCAAAAGAGAATACAGTCTGGGTTAGATTATAATGTACAATATCTGCGATTGCTTCTTTCGCAGTATATCCGAGCAACAAAATTGGCTTAGTAAAGTTAGCCCTTCTAAGTTCAATTCCTTCCTCTACAATAGCGACAGCAAACCATTCAACTAAAGGATCAAGTACCCTAGCCAATGGAACAGCACCATGACCATAGCCATCTGCCTTGATGACAGCCATGATCTGAGTACCTTTCTTTATCGTATTTCTGATTGTTTTTATATTATTACAAATTGCATCTAAATCAATATTTGCACTCACACGTAAGTAATGTCCGTTATAAACTTCTTCTCTCATAATTCATCAAAACCTTTGGCAACGCTTCAATGATGTCGCGAGCTAACATAGAGTAGGTGCCAAGCTCCTTGGCAGCGTAATCTCCTGCAAGTCCGTGCAGATAAACTCCTAACGTTGCAGCTTCCTCTCTTAATACTCCTTGGGCTAATAATGCGGCAATGATTCCACATAATACATCTCCGCTTCCACCAGTTGCCATACCATGATTACCCGACACATTGATATACCTTAGATTTTTCGATGCTACAATTGTTCGTGTATCTTTTAACACATAAATCATTCCCCAATTATAAGTACAATCATATGCAATGTCAATTAAATTACTTTTAATTTTATTAACGCAATCTAAAGTTATTCTTGATAATTCGCCTAAATGAGGTGTCAATATTGTGTTTCTTGGTAGTATTTCCTGTATATTCCCAATTCTATCTTCCTTTTTTTCGAATTTTTGGTTCAATTTTTCAGCAATGATCGTAAGTGCATCTGCATCCACAATCAATGGCTTATTTGTAACCCTCATTTGTTCAAACACCTGATCACAGATTGAATGTGCCAATTCGCTACTAGATAATCCTGGACCAATAACAACAGCATCAGCCCATTGCAAACAATTCAATATAACTTCCTTCGAGTCACTACCATCATAACAAGCCGTCAAAGCTTCTGGTAATAGCTGTCGAAGGATTGGTATCGCAGTTTGTGCAGTCAACACCTTAACAAGCCCACACCCCATTCGATATGCTGCATAGGCACTCAAATAAGCTGCTCCTGTCATCTCGTTGGAACCAGCAATAATCAATACTTTTCCGTAAGTTCCTTTATTTGAATAAGCAACTCTGACTGGAAGAAGCTTAGATATATCTGATTCATCATAATAACGGTATGCAAGTGGCTCTTCTTTTTTATATGGTAGAATTCCAATATCAACTACGGTAACTTTACCAGCATGATCGACCCCTGGATAAAGCAGTAAGCCAATCTTCATTTCCTGAAATGTGATGGTTTCATCCGCATGAACTGCACAACCTAGAATTTGACCAGTATCTGCACATAAACCAGATGGTATATCCACCGCTATAATGTAAGCCCTATTCTTCTCTTGATTTATCTTATGTATGATGTTTGCATAATTACCTTGTACCTCACGACAAAGCCCAATTCCAAACATACTGTCCACAATTATATTATATTCAGAAAACTCACATTCGCTCCGTATGGATAACCCCAAATTTTGAATGATATCCCGTTGAGCTTTTGTTTCTGGCGTCATCTTTTCTTCGTTACCAACGAATAGGATATCTGTACAATACCCCTTCAAGGCTAGAATGCGTGCCACTGCCAATCCATCCCCACCATTGTTACCCGCTCCACAAACTACTAGAATCCTAGAATCAGGCTCACAATGCAGGAACACTGACTCTGCAACAGCTAAGGCAGCTCGTTCCATGAGCACCATCGAAGGAACCTTTATGGTTTCAATCGTTTTTTGATCAAGAGCTTTCATTTGCTTTGCATTCAATGCATATCTCATGGTATCACCTCCCCGACAACAAAAGCACTCGCATACTCCTTCGTATTGGTAATGGATACATGAAGCTTTAGCCCAAGTCTCTCTTCCAACTCTTTTGCTGCTTCATAGAGTACAATATAGGGTTTCCCAGCTTCATTTCTCAATACTTCAATCTGATTCGGGGCAATTTCTCGAAATCCAGTTCCAAGCATCTTGACGACTGCTTCCTTCGCGGCAAAATTGCCCGCTGCCTTTTTCCAATCGGTCTGAATCAATTGTTGTTCCCTACTTGTATAAATCCTCTTTAAAAACGTCTCTCGCTCAATTGCCTTTTTAATCCGCTTCATCTCTACAAGATCAGTCCCCACTCCATAAATCATCTAATCTAAGCTCCTTAACTCTAACTGGTCATCAATTTGTTTCATAGTCGGTGTGCCAAGCATGTCATTTAAATAAAGATAGATTTCTCGATTGGTTTTTTGAATGTGCTTCTCTTGTCGTTTCAGATGCTTTAAATTAGCTTCCAATTCTAATATCTCCGATTGAATCTGATTTAATTCTGCCCCTGTAGAAAGTAATTGATCTACACAAAACTTGGTTGTCTCTACTAAGAGTTCTTCATTTGCCGACTTAATCTCATAAGGTAGGTTCGATAACTCTTCTTCGGACTGTTCCATTTGCTGATTGACCTCAAGTACTAATTTTTGATTCTTTTCTAATTTTTTAGCTTTCAATCTCCCAAGTGGTGTGTCATTGACCTCCATGTTTTCCATAATCTCTTGTAACAATTGAGATTTATAGCGCTTATACCCCTTAAGCTCCTCCACGTATTTCCCTTGCCTCTTTAATAAATCATTAATCTTTACTTGCAATTCCTTCATACGCAAGGTCATATCCTCAGGTCCAAACAGAGTGAGCCATCTCTCATCTAACGTAAGTAATGGTAGGTTTTTTCCACGAATCGCACGATGAAAATCAATGCTAATGACCTCTTTCTTATTCACTGTACTATACTTCTTTCTTCTCTTTTGTTTCAAAAAATCATCCATTGGCTCCAAACTCTCTCTCCTTTTTGAATAAGGGTGTCACAAATTCCACGTAAGAATCTGTAACACCCTATTTTACTCCACTCATTTAATTCTCTAATCGTTCCTCAGCTGCCTTTAAATTGTAGGATAAACGCATTAAGCTTTCCGCTAAATGTACATTTTCTACCATGACATCTTTCGGTAGATTTAAATCTGTTGGGGCAAAGTTCCATATTCCCTTTACACCAAGTCTTACTAGCTCCTGGGCCGTCTGTGGTGCTTTCGCTTTTGGAATTGTCAAAGCAGCTATATTCACTGGCGTTTTTTTCATGAACTCTTCCAATTCATCAATCAAACGAATCTCAATCCCACGAATGGACATTCCCACCAATCGTGGATTGATATCAAAAATACCACGCACATAAAATCCTCTACGTTCAAAATCCGTATAATTTGCCAATGCCTGTCCAAGATTACCAGCACCAATAATTATGATATTGTACTTTTTGTCTAATCCAAGTATTTTACCAATTTCAGTGTATAAATACTCTACATTATAACCGTAGCCTTGTTGACCGAACCCACCAAAATTGTTAAGATCTTGTCTTATCTGCGATGCTGTGACATTCATCTTCTCACTTAGTTCTTTGGAAGATATACGTACTACATCATTCTCCAATAACTCTCCGAGATATCGGTAGTAGCGAGGCAGTCTTTTGATTACTGCCGATGATATTGCTTTGTCGTACATTGTAAACCCTCCTAACGTAACAATCGTACCTTATATTTGATATTTATAATTATAATGATTTGTGAATAGTCTGTCAATCATTTGACGAAGTAATCCTCGTATGCTACAATACTTTCAAAATGCATTCATGGTATGAAAGAATAAGAAATTGTGAGGGAATTTGCATGATTCTAGCATGTAACAATATAAGTAAAAGTTTTGGTACAACAAAGGTATTATCAAATGTATCTTTTCATGTAAATGAACGTGAAAAAGTTGCAATCGTTGGTATCAATGGTGCAGGAAAATCTACCTTATTTAAAATCATTATGGGCGAACTATCACATGATGAGGGTGACGTTATATTTTCTAAAGGGTCTACCATTGGTTACCTCGCTCAGCATCAAGAGCTAGCAACCGATCAAACCATATACGAAGAGGTACTATCCATAAAAGCTGATGTCATTCGTATTGAAGATACCATTCGCCAGTTAGAAATCGATATGAGGTCAGTACAAGGTAGTGAACTCGAACGAATGTTAAACACGTATACCCGTTTAACACATGAGTTTGAATTAAAGAATGGATATGCCTATAAAAGTGAAGTCACTGGGGTGCTAAAGGGGCTTGGATTTACCGAAGAGGATTTTGATCGCAAGGTTACTACCCTATCTGGTGGACAAAAAACACGTATCGCACTAGGTAAGCTGTTACTAAGCAATCCAGACATTATCTTCTTAGATGAGCCAACCAACCATCTTGATATGGAGTCCATTGCATGGCTTGAAACCTTTTTAGCCAACTATAGCGGTGCGGTTGTTGTAATTGCTCATGACCGTTACTTCTTAAATAAGGTAGTAACCAAGGTAGTTGAGCTTGATAACACAAAGGCTACTGTATTCGAAGGCAATTATTCTGAGTATGCAGTAAAGAAGGAACAACTACGTGATGCTATGATTAAGCAGTACCTGAATCAACAACGTGAAATCAAACATCAAGAAGAAGTAATTACAAAGCTACGCTCCTTTAATCGTGAAAAGTCAATCAAACGTGCAGAAAGCCGTGAAAAGCTTCTAGATAAAATCGAACGTGTGGAAAAGCCTGTTACCCTAAATACAGAGATGTCAATCCACTTAGAACCTAATATTACAAGTGGCAATGATGTACTCATGGTAAAAGATTTAGGTAAATCCTTTGGTAGCAACCATCTTTTTGACCATCTAAATTTTGAAATCAAACGAGGTGAGAAGATTTCAATTATAGGTAACAATGGAACAGGAAAAACAACCATCTTAAAAATCATCAATGAAATCCTTCCTGCAGATGAGGGAGAAATCAAACTCGGCGCAAAGGTTCATATTGGCTACTATGACCAGGAACACCAGGTACTTGATATGAATAAAACTATCTTTGATGAGATTCAGGACACGTACCCTTTTATGGATAATACCAAGGTTCGTAATGCACTTGCGGCTTTTTTATTTACCAATGATGATGTGTTTAAGCTCATCAAGGATATCAGTGGTGGCGAACGTGGACGAGTATCCCTATGTAAACTCATGCTTTCAGATGCCAATTTCCTAATCCTTGACGAACCGACCAACCACCTAGATATTACGTCTAAGGAAATCCTTGAGAATGCTATCGCAAATTATACAGGAACTGTGCTTTACGTGTCACATGATCGTTATTTTATCAATCGTACAGCAACCCGTATTTTAGAGTTAAAAAATAACACACTTATTAACTATATTGGTAATTATGATTACTATCTAGAAAAGAAACCTGAGATGGAACAACGTATCCTTGGGACTACCACTGCTACAAACAATAGTGATACCAAGAATCCTGTATTCAGTGGATTACGTATCAACACTGGGGCTGTGAAGGAAGAAGATAATGTCTCAGAAACCAAACTCGACTGGAAACAGCAAAAGGAAGAACAAGCTCGTTTACGTAAAAAACAAAATGATTTGAAACGAGTTGAAGATGAGATTCATCAGCTAGAGCTTCGAGAAGAAGAAATCAATGTTCTTCTAGCAGATGAGAAAATCTTTTCAAACTCCAAAAAACTTCTTGAATTGACCAAGGAGCAAGATGCGAATAACAAGCGAATGGAAGAACTCTTGGAGCTATGGGAAACCTTATCGACATGATATCTGCTGTGACATCAAATGATGTCACAGCTTTTTTCGCGCCGAAATCCGCATAAAAACTACATTATTTTAGCAGTTTAGTAAAAATGCATTATAAGTTTAGTAATAGCAAGATTTTTTATTGACATTGGTAAATATATGTGTATAATAATATAATGCTTGGTTTAGAAATGCTAAACTCGTTGTTTAATCTTTGTGGTGCTTCCATTCCTTGGGTTAAGTCCAAAAGATAAGATATTTGATTATGTAGAAAGGATTAGTATTTTATGAAGATAGGGGCGAAAATCAAAGAACTTCGTGTCCAGAAAAGTCTGACGCAAGAAGAATTAGCTGACCGTGCAGAGCTTTCCAAAGGGTTCATCTCCCAACTGGAACGTGATATTACATCGCCTTCCATCGCAACCCTGGTCGATATCTTACAATGTTTAGGCACGAATCTTGAAGAATTCTTTACCAATACCACTTCTGAACAAGTAGTATTTAAAAAGAATGATTATTTTGAAAAGGTAGATAATGAATTAAATAATAAAATAGAATGGATCATTCCAAACGCTCAAAAAAACATGATGGAACCAATTCTGTTAACCTTAGAACCTGGTGGTTCTACTTATCCAGACAATCCACATGAAGGTGAAGAGTTTGGTTATGTACTTAGTGGCTCCATAACAATTCATATTGGGAACAAAACACATAAAGCAAAAAAAGGCGAGTCCTTTTATTTTACCCCAAATAAGGGACACTATATAACAGCAACCGGGAAGACTGGCGCAACACTTCTCTGGGTATCAACGCCGCCAAGTTTTTAGGAGGATAAATATGAACGGTAATAAATTAATTGATTTAATAAATGTAACAAAAAAATATGGTAATAACACAATCATCGACGACTTAAATCTTTACATTCGAGAGAATGAATTTCTTACGTTATTAGGTCCCTCCGGATGTGGTAAAACCACTACTCTTCGTATTATTGGCGGTTTTGAAAAACCTGATGTTGGTAAAGTAATCTTTGATGGTAAGGACATAACTAACTTACCTCCGAATGAACGCCAGCTCAATACTGTGTTTCAAAAATATGCGTTATTTACTCATATGACGATTGCAGAGAACATTGCTTTTGGTCTTAAAATTAAGAAAAAAAGTAGACAATATATTAAAGATAAAATTGATTATGCTTTAAAGCTTGTAAATCTTGATGGTTACGGAAGCCGTATGCCAGACTCATTAAGTGGTGGTCAACAACAGCGTATTGCAATTGCTAGAGCTATTGTAAATGAACCTAAGGTCCTTCTTCTGGATGAACCATTGGGTGCACTTGACTTAAAACTTAGACAAGATATGCAATATGAATTGATACGTTTAAAGAATGAGCTAGGTATTACCTTCGTCTATGTAACTCACGATCAAGAGGAAGCTCTTACGATGTCAGATACCATTATGGTTATGAATCAAGGCTACATTCAACAAATTGGTACTCCAGAGGACATCTATAACGAACCTAAGAATGCTTTCGTTGCTGACTTTATCGGTGAAAGTAACATCCTTCCAGCAACAATGGTAGAGGATCGTCTTGTGAATATTCTTGGAGCAAACTTCCCTTGTGTGGATGAAGGCTTTGGAAAGAATAAACCAGTCGATGTTGTCATACGTCCAGAGGATATTGATTTAGTTGCTCCAGAAGATGGAATTATCAAAGGGCGCGTTACCTCTCTTTTATTTAAAGGAGTTCACTATGAGATGGATGTTATGGCCAATGGCTATGAATGGCTCGTACACTCCACGGATTTATCTCCAGTGGGTGCTGAAGTCGGACTTCGTGTTGATCCTTTTGACATTCAGATTATGAATAAGCCAGTATCCGAAGATGAGGAGGCGGTGGTTAGCAATGAATAACAATCAAACCAATGCACCTACTGAGGAAGCAGTGGTTACGTTAATCAAACCAAAACGTAAGAAAAACTACGGCAAATCACTACTGTCCTTTCCTTATACCATATGGATGGGTGCTTTTATCATCATTCCTTTGATTATGATTGTCTACTATGGATTTACCTCCAGAGCTGACGGTGGTTTTACGTTAGAGAATCTAAAGCTGATATCGGATCCGATCTATCGTCGTGCTCTTTGGTTAAGTCTTGAACTATCCTTTGTCAGTACGATAGTCTGCCTTTTGATTGCTTATCCACTAGCACTTATACTGAAAAGTATGAAACTAAAATCCAATAGCTTTGTCGTATTCATTATGATTTTGCCTATGTGGATGAATTTCTTACTCAGAACAATCGCTTGGCTCAACATTCTTGAAAGAAACGGTATTTTGAATACCATCTTGAATGCTATTGGCCTTCCTGATTTAAACCTAATTAATACACCAACAGCCATTGTCATTGGTATGGTATATAACTTCTTACCATTTATGATTCTTCCAATTTATAATTCTCTTGCTAAAATTGATGATAATGTAATCAATGCTGCAAGAGATCTTGGTGCGAATAGCTTTGTAACGCTTCGAAAAATTATCTTTCCTCTTAGCTTACCTGGCGTAATCTCTGGAATCACGATGGTATTCGTTCCATCCTTAACTACATTTGTTATCTCGAATGTATTAGGTGGAA
This sequence comes from Bacillota bacterium, assembly GCA_023415655.1. GTDB lineage: Bacteria > Bacillota > Clostridia > Lachnospirales > Lachnospiraceae > Lachnoclostridium. Next base: position 11,550 of record JAEZKD010000316.1, read on the forward strand.
GTAAAATCAACTTAATTGGTAATCTGATCGAGAAAAAATTCCAAAATGAAGGTGATTGGAATGCAGGCTCTGGTCTTTCTCTCGTACTTATGGTATTTATCCTCATCAGTATGACCTTTATTGCGAAATATGATAAAGAAGGGGAGGCAACGAACGTATGGTAAAGAAACTTAGTCAACGTGTTTATCTTGGACTTGTGGTTCTCTTCTTATACGCTCCAATTTTAGTGTTAATCGTTCTCTCCTTTAATGCTTCCAAATCAAGAAGCAAATGGGGTGGCTTCACACTGGATTGGTATAAAAAATTATTCCAGAACGAAGATATCATGCAAGCCTTATATACAACCTTAATCATCGCCTTTTTATCGGCTTTGATTGCAACGATCCTTGGTACTGCTGCTTCGATTGGTATTAACAATATGAAGAGGGTTCCAAGAACAATAATGATTGGTATCACCAACATTCCAATGTTGAATGCAGATATTGTTACTGGTCTCTCACTCATGATATTATTTGTCTCACTAAAAAGTACGCTTAACCTACCAATTGATCTAGGTTTTAATACGGTGCTCATCTCTCATATTACATTTAATATCCCGTATGTAATCTTAAGTGTCATGCCAAGGCTAAGACAGACAAATCGTAATACGTATGAAGCAGCACTTGATCTTGGTGCATCTCCAATGCGAGCATTTTTTAAAGTGGTTATGCCTGATATCCTACCAGGAATTCTTTCTGGTTTCTTATTGTCATTTACGATGTCCTTAGATGACTTTATCATCACCCACTTTACCCGTGGTAATGCCGTTGATACATTATCCACAAAAATCTATGCACAGGTTCGAAAGTCCATCAGCCCAGAGTGGTATGCACTTTCTACCTTACTTTTTGTCTCGGTGCTTATCCTGTTAGTTTTAATCAACCGCAGAAACGATAAAATCCAAAAGCAAAGAGCATAATACTGAAAGAAAGAGGTAACTGATATGAGAAAATCAAAATTAATCGTATCCCTTGTACTTGCAAGCTCTCTTGTATTAACAGCATGTGGTACAAAAGATGATAATGGTGCTGGTAGCACTAACAATGGTACCGTATCCGTTTACAACTGGGGCGAATATATCGATAAAGAAGTAATTGACCAATTTGAGAAAGAAACTGGAATTAAAGTAGTTTATAATGAATTCGAACAAAATGAAGACATGTATCCAATCATTGAAACAGGTGCTGTTTCTTATGATGTGGTTTGCCCTTCTGATTATATGATTGAAAAGATGATTCAAAATGATCTACTTGCTGAAATCAACTTTGATAATATTCCAAACATCAAGAATATTGATCCTGTATATTTAGAAAAGGCTGAAATCTTTGATCCAGGGAATAAGTACAGTGTTCCTTATACCTGGGGAACGGTTGGTATTCTATATAACAAAACGATGGTAGATGAGCCTATTGATAGCTGGAGCGTTCTCTTTGATGAAAAGTACAAGGATAACATTCTTATGATCGATAGCGTTCGTGATGCATATATGATTGCACTTACTTACCTTGGTTATGATCAGAATGCAACCGATAAAGCTCAGATTAATGAAGCAACAGAACTTTTAAAAGAGCAGTACCCTCTTGTTCAAGCTTATGTCATTGATCAAGTACGTGAAAAAATGATAGGTGAAGAAGCTGCCATCGGTGTCATTTACTCTGGTGAAGCAATCTATACACAGCGTGAGAATGAAAACCTTGAGTATGTCGTTCCAAAAGAAGGCTCCAATGTTTGGATTGATGGTTGGGTAATTCCAAAAAATAGTAAGAACAAAGAAAATGCAGAAGCATGGATTAACTTTATGTGCCGTGAAGATATTGCATTAAAGAATTTCGACTATATTACTTACTCTACTCCAAATGCTGCAGCGAGAGAATTAATTGAAGATGAAGACATTAAGAATAGCATCGTTGCCTTCCCTGGACAGGATATCCTAGATCGATGCAAGGCTTTCCGTTATCTTGGTGAGGATGTAGATTCTCTTTATATGAGCAAATGGTTAGAGGTAAAATACTAAAGGATCCTACTTGAATACACCATGACAGGTAATCCTCTCCTATTGTGCTACTTAAGGCTATCGTATCAGTTGATAAAATCAAATGATACGATAGCCTTTTTTACCACTAAAAACTGGCCAAGAATCATTCTGTAACGGTAAACTACCCTACGCTTAGATGGATGTTATTTTACATTCGCCACAAGCTAAGAGTTTCACAAGAAAAACTCTTTGTTCTGTTCTAACTTAAGAATTCTTAGAATAAAATATGTAAAAAGCTATGCCCTTAGATGGAGGTTCAGATGGAAAAACCAATGAATCGATCTTCTGACTACTTGACAGATAGCCTTGGACGTCCTATTCCAAATGACACGAACTCACTCACAGTTGGTCCTGGTGGCCCAGTACTGTTACAAGATGTACACCTCATTGATAAAATAGCACATTTTGATCGTGAACGTATTCCTGAGCGTGTAGTACATGCAAAAGGCACTGGAGCATTTGGTTTTTTTCAACCCTATCAATGTATGTCAGAGTATACTTATGCAGATTTCCTACAAAACCCTTCTCAAAAAACAAAGGTCTTTGTTCGATTTTCCACCGTAATCGGCTCCAAAGGTTCTGCTGATACTGTGAGAGATCCTCGTGGCTTTGCAGTTAAATTTTATACGAATCAGGGAATCTATGATATCGTTGGGAATGATCTACCTATCTTCTTTATTCGAGATGGAATCAAGTTCCCAGATGTCATACATTCCTTGAAACCATCTCCAGATACCAATCTTAGAGACCCTTGCCGATTCTGGGACTTTGTTTCTCTTACCCCGGAATCCACTCATATGATTACGTGGCTGTACTCGGATCAAGGAACCATTAAGGACTATCGCCATGTGGATGGATTTGGAGTCAATACCTATGTATGGGTGAACAAATTAGGCAAACGTTTCTTTATCAAATATCATTGGAAAACACAACAAGGCTTAAAGAACATCGATCGTTTTGAAGCAGAACAGCTTGCTGGTGCTGATCCTGATATTGCTGTGCGAAATCTTCATGAAGCCATCGCTAATGGAAACTTTCCAAGATGGGAGCTCGCAGTTCAAATCATGGATCCTGATATTGTTGGTACCTTAGATTTTGATCCATTGGATGACACCAAGATATGGCCAGAAGATGTATTTCCACTCATAGGTGTCGGTATGATGACCTTAAACCGTAATCCAGATAACTTTTTTGCAGAGGTAGAGCAAGCAGCCTTTTGCCCTGGCAACATTGTCCCTGGAGTAGAACTCTCTACTGATAAGATGCTACAAGGCCGTAGCTTCTCCTACTTCGATACACAACGTCATCGCATTGGTCCAAACTTTATGCAGCTTCCAATCAATCGTTCGAGCTCTCCAGTGAATAACAATCAACGGGATGGCAATATGACCTATGATATCAATCCAAACCCAATTAATTACTCTCCAAATAGTCTAGGCAATAATTTACCTCGCCCAGCCAAGCTACCTCCAAGTGCTCCTGAGTATGTAGAGGGTGTGATTACACGGGCTCCTATTGAATTAACGAATGATTTTTATCAAGCTGGTGTGAAATATAATTCCTATTCTGAGGAAGAAAAAGAACATCTTATTGACAACATTGCTGTAGAGTTACATCAATGCCCAGAGGATATCATCAATCGTGTGATTCATAACTTCTCTCAAGCTTCCAAGGACTTTGCTTATCGTGTAACCATGCAGATGAGAAATTATAGTAATAAAAAGAAATAGTAAATAAGATACATTGGTAAATCTATTACTTGTCATGAATATAAATAATAAAAAGGTGCTGTTGCATCCTCTGACTTTCACAAACAATCCATTCTGTAATTTACCTTAGTGGCAATAAAAGAATGCTTGCTTATGAAACCAAGTGATGCAACAGCACCGTTTTTATCCTCTTACAAGATTGCGTTCTCTTCCTTCAAGAAACGCCTTAATGTTTTCAAACACCTCGATAGCACAACGCTGTCTTGCTTCTACCGTTGCCCATGCAATATGTGGTGTAATGATCAGTTTTGTACTATCCTGAATCTGTAGCAATGGATTGTCCTTAGCCATCGGTTCAACCGTTAATACATCAAGGCCTGCACCTGCAATCCAATTATTAGAAAGAGCTTTTGTCAAAGCTTCTTGATTGACAATTGGACCACGACCAAGGTTTAATAAAATAGCACTTTCCTTCATTAAACGAAGGGCTGCTTCATCGAATAAATTCTCCGTTGCTTGATTCAGTGGAGCATGAATGGATACGATATCCGAGTCCTTTAATAACGTTTCAAAATCCACCTGTTCATAATCTTGATTATGATTTTTACCAGAGGTGGAATAATAAATCACACGACACCCAAACATCGTTGCAATCTGAGCAACAGAACGCCCTATTTCACCAAGTCCTACAATTCCCCAAGTTTTTTGATCTAGTTCGTGGAATTTTTCATCAAAATTACTGAAGATATCACTTCGTGTGTATTCTCCAGACTTTACATAAGAATCATAATAGCTTAGTTTTTCATAAACATAAAACAAAAGTGCGAACGTATGCTGTACTACTGATTTTGTCGAATACCCCTTAACGTTTGCTACTGCAATCTTACGTTCATTCGTATAAGAAAAATCAATATTATTCGTTCCAGTAGCTGTAAGGCAAATTAATTTAAGCTTTGTTGCCGTATCTAGTAAAGTTGCATTCATTGCTATCTTATTGGCAATGATGATATCTGCATCTTTGATTCTGTTAGCATTCTCTAAAGGACAGGATTCCCCATAGATGGTAACCTCTCCAAGCTGTTCAAACATCGTAAGATCAACATCATTACCAAGAGTATTTGCTTCCATAATTACGATTTTCATTCTTCACACTTCCTTTTTTGTATTTCTTCCATCAATGTAGGTAATTCATCAAAGGAAGAAATCACATACTCATAGTCCTTAGCCTCACCAAATCCATATTCTGCATAGATAAATTCCAGTCCAGCCTCGTGGGCAGCATCCGCATCTCCTTGGGTATCACCCACATAAATTGCAGAATCGATTTGATTACGTTCCATGATGATCTTAATATTGTCTGCTTTTAACAAGCCTGTTCCACCAGGGCATTCATGATCGAGGAAGTATCCCTCTAGCTTATGAGCCGCTAGAAATGCCTCGATGTAACCACTTTTACAGTTGCTTACAATCATTAATTTATATTTTTCTGATAAACTCTTCAGTGTTGCTTCAATTTCACCAAGTAAGATTCCACCATGCTTTGTAAGATATGGGCACTGTGCAACCACACATTCTTCCATTGTCGCAATTGCAACATCTTCTGGTACACTGACAAATAACCCCGTTGCAATCTCTTCGAGCGGAAGGCCATAGAGGCTTTTTAGCTTTGGTCCTGTCACCTCATCTTTGATTGCTGGATTCTTACTTGCAATCTCTTTCCATACTACTGCTGCTCCTTCTGTTGAGTCCCACATTGTTCCATCCAAGTCAAAAATTATGCATTCCATCTAATATCTTCGTATCTATCGTTCAAGATACATCCTTTCCTTCTAGTAATCTCAATCGACACGCTTTTTCTTAGTTACTTGTGTCTCTTCTATCTTTCACTCCAAGCTTTCTAAGCTCCTCTTTGGCTTGTGCTTGATTATTAAAATGTATTGTATGAATCCCGAATTCCCTCGCCCCCTTGATATTATCTAGCAAATCATCAAGAAATACGCACTCTTCTGGAATCAACTGATATCGATCCAGTAAAATCTGATAAATTCTTGGATCTGGTTTGATACATTTCTCCTGATAAGAAATGACCGCACCATCCACATACTTTAAAAATTGAAACTTTTCTTTGACATGTGCAAAATTATCTTCTCCATAATTAGATAAAATATAGATATGATAGCCTTGCTCTTTTAGTTCACAAATCCAATCTTTGGAATAATCAAATTCTACTACCATATTACTTGTATCTGCATAAAAGAGACGAATTTGCTCTTCTATATCAGGATCAAGACTGATACAGCGCTCTATGATTTCTTCCTTCGTAAGTATTCCTTTATCTACCTCATTCCAATAAGGAGATAATACAGTTGCTTTTGCAATACGCTCATTTAGATTAGAATCAAAACCAAACTCAGCGATGTACTCTTGCCAACGAAACTTAGCTAATACTTGACCAATATCGAAAATAATATTATGTATCATAGTATGACCTCTCCTTTTTGAATACGATTATGATCCAATCTCATCATATCCCTTCTCGCTTGTAGCCTCTCTTTGCTTGATTATAAACTATTCCATGGAAAAAATCCATTGTTATCTTGTTTAAAGCCATGAGATTATGGTATAATCTCATATATTATAAGAATAAAATAAGGAGGCGGGAGGTAACCTCCCAATTTATATATGAAACCAATTGCAAGTTTTACAATCGATCATTTAAGATTACTTCCTGGCATCTATGTCTCTAGAAAAGATCCGATTGGAGAAGAAGTAATCACAACCTTTGATATACGAATGACAAGACCAAACTTTGAACCGGTCATGAATACAGCAGAAATGCATACCATTGAACATCTAGCAGCAACTTACTTAAGAAACCATGAGGTATTTGGATCTCGTATCATTTACTTTGGACCTATGGGTTGCCGTACTGGATTCTACTTATTGTTAGCTGGAGATAGCTCCTCAGAAGACATTCTCCCACTCATCACAGGTATGTTTGAATTTATCCGTGATTTTGAAGGCGAAGTTCCAGGTGCTGCAGCAATTCATTGTGGTAATTACCACGATATGAATTTACCTATGGCCAAATATTTAGCTAACCGTTTTCTAAATGAAGTATTGGCTGAGATAACACCGGATCATCTTCGTTATCCTTCCGATGAAAATTAGAAAGTAACTCAATATCTAAACTTAGCATACTATATTATGATTCAGGAATTAGAAAGAATCAAAATATAGTATGTTTTTTATTCATGACAAGTGAATTGGTTTACCAATTCATCTTGTTGGAGAGCATTGATACCAGCTTTCCTGACGTTCATCCTATGGTCTATTCTCTTTCTGCCTTGAATATATTATAAAAGTAAGCATGATTGCAATGGACAATGAGGAGGATTCGTATGGATGAACAAGTAAATCAAGAAGAATTCAGACAGAATACGGATTCTGCTGTCTTAAGTCGATCCGCTCAACTTCTACGGGCTGCATCTCCATACTTGGATACCGCTTCACAACAGTTACTTGGAACCTTTGTACATATGCAAGATTTTATGGACACAATCCAGGCAATCAAGAGGAATGGATTATCCCTTCCTTTTTTGAATCGCACAGCTAAGTCAGATACTATATTTATGGCTGGTCTCAATAACAATAGCTCAATGGATACCGAAGGCCTTCTAAAAAGTATTCGCCCCTTTTGTACCAAAAAAGAAGGTGGGATCATTGACCAGATCATGAACATATTTCAAATGAAACGGATGTTTTCCATGTACCAAACTATGTCTAATATGATGTCGATGATGAACATGGCAAATGGAGCAAATCCAATGCCAAACTCGGACGTTGACTTTAGCCAAGCTATGAATATGGCTGCTATGATGAGCCAGATGATGAATAGCTCTCAATTTTCTCCAAACAATCAAAATTCAACTAAAAATTCAAGTCCTAATGCAACCAATACTAATTATAAGGATCCCTCTGCGAGTCCTGACAACACCAATGAGACCTATCACACATATACTAATATCCCAGGCAATGATTCTAGAACGAATCAGGAAACCAGGATCAATCACCAGAGCTTGGATGACACAAGCAATGATAACTTAAACAATGAATACCTAAATAATGAATACCTAGACAATGAGTACTTAGATAATGAGTACCTAAATAATGCTTTTCAAAATAGTCACTATGAATATAAGGGACCGAATCAAAACAATCAGAGTCAAAACAATCAGAGTCAAAACAATGCTCAGATTGATGATTCTATAGACAATGATAACAATCACTCAAACACAAATAGCACAACCAATTCTCAGATGCTTGAGATGTTATCAAGCATGATCCCCGCAGAGCAAAAAGGCACCTTTGAGGCTATGAAGCTTCTTATGGAGTCTGGATTATTAAAATAAAGGAAATGAGGTAGTACTATGGACACAAAATGGCTCAATGATCCTTCTCTACAGAAAATGGACCCAGCAAAAAAACAAATCATGATTGAATTCATTAAAGAAACAGAAGGAAAACCTATGGATAAAGCAATGAAAAGCATTGCAACGGCAAATGCGAAGATGAAAGCAATGAACTTGTCCTTTACACAAGAAGAAAGTGATTTGATTACTCGAATTTTAATGTCACGCTTAACACCAGCACAGCGGTCCCAAGCTGAGATGATGAAGACCATGATGAATCGTAAAAAATAAGCAAAAAAGGAGCTCCTAAAAGGTTCCTCCAAGGTCAGGGACTATCTCTATCCTTGGAGGACTCTTTTTAGAGAACTCCTTTTAATGTTTCTTTAAGTATAAGAAGATACCAATGATGGCTGTGCCTGATAAGCCTGCCGCTAACAGCCATGTTTCCATGGATATCTCTTCTCCGGTCTCAGGTGTTTCATCCAGTGGTCTTGCAGCTTGCGTGGAAGAATTCACACTTGTTTGCGTTTTATGATCCGATGAATCTTCTACACGCTCTGGCACCTTGGTCGGTGCGATTGTTACTAATGGTGCTTTGCTTGGTGTCACTATTGTAGGTGCTTTGGACGGTTTTTGTGTCGGTACTTGTGTTGGCTTTGGTGTTGGTGCCTTCGTTGGCTTTTCTTGATCCACCGTTGAGTCTGCCTTCTTATCTTGTAATACAAAACCATAAACACCTGTAGCTTTTATGGTAAATTTCATGCAAGCCACTTCCTCAACTGAAACTAGAGAAAAGGAATGCTTGACAGCTTTTCCCGAACTATTTAATTGGTACAATTGAACATACTCTGCTTGCTCCAACCATAAGTCAGGGACTGGACATATAATGGTAGTGTTGATGGAACCATCGACAGGATAGTATTCTTGATCCTCCTCCAACTTGTAAAGCATAACATCCATACCATACACATTGTCTAAATCTGCTGTGACACCAGCCTTTTCAAGCCCTGCTAACAGCAACTCGGTACTACTAGTATCATCAAATAATGATAATGCATATGCAGAGGTATCCTTGATATTATTAAGTTTGGCAAACAGTGCATTCCATTCCGATGTAAAACTTGGAATATCCTCAACCCAAAGGTTATACTCATTCTCATCGATCGTTAATTTTTGCACTGCAGCTTCCACTGATCGAATTGGTGTTAGTAATAATCCAAATATCAGGAATATGCATATCACCATTCTTGTTACTTTATTCTTCATCGTTCGTTCCTCCAAACACTTATTGCTATTAATTCTGTTTTCTTGCAACAACAACGAATCGTCCATTCTCGATTCTACGGTCACATGTGGATAGCGTTAATAATTGGTCACCATAAACTGCATCCACTCCTGTATCATATATCGACATCTCTCTTACATTATTTACGAAATTCATAAACTCAGCTTCATTCTCTGCTTGTACCATGCCATAGTATCGAAAGGTGTCCTCATCCTGATAAGCCACTCTTGTCT
>JAEZKD010000021.1 GCA_023415655.1 Bacillota bacterium
TCGAGAAGGAAGCTCCACAGGACGTTATCATTGCTATTGGTGCTGCACCAATGAAGCTGTCAATTCCTGGAGCGGATTTACCACACGTATTAAACTCCCATGAGGTATTGGAGGGAAATGCTAGTGTTAAGGGCAAGGTAGTGATCATCGGTGGTGGTTTGGTTGGACTTGAAGTTGGTGAATATGTCGAAGGCATCGCAGATGAAATTACGGTGGTTGAGATGTTAGATGAAGTAGGAAAAGATCTCGGACAGTTACGTAAGATTACGGTTATGGAGAGCATTTACTCGGCTGGTATTAAGACTGTTACGAATGCAAAGTGTACCGAAATACTTAAAGATGCGGTAGTTGTTGAAAAAGATGGAGCTACAGTAAATATACCTTGTGACTATGTTGTGGTTGCCATTGGTGCAAGAGCTCGTAAATTCGATGAAATTACATTATATTGTGCAGAACATGGAATTACGTGTCATGTAATTGGAGATGCGGTAAGAGCAAGAAGAGCATTGAATGCAACAAGTGAAGCAGCAGAAATTGCACGAATGATTTAGACTTAATTTGGTTTATTTTTAAAAAGATGGTAATCTATGAGAGGAATACTCATGGGTTACCATTTTTTTGTGTAGGTACTTGACTATAAGGTTTTGCTAAACTGTACATGCTTATTTACAAATCATAGTCATATAAAAAGAAGCAACTTCCTCTGGACTATGTTTCGTATCTTCTGTCATCCACCATTTTACCGCTTCTGCAAACGAGCCAGAAAGGTGATGCAACAAGAAATCTTCTGGAATGGATTGATCGAACTCGTCTTTGTATCTACTGAAAAGTTCACGAAGATACTGCTTTAAAAAGCGCATAAATAATTCTCCACTTTCACCACCCAATATCCCCTTTAAGTATTTCTTGCTCTCCCGAAGGTGGTAAAGGATATGTGTCAATTTCATTTCAAGGTTTGGGCTTCCCGTTGAAAAATCATGATCTGCCTCTTTCGGTAATTTAGCAGTGATAATGTGAAGGAAAATATCTGTACACATTGCTTTTAGAAGATCATCCTTTGTTTCAAAATGCGCATAAAAGGTACTTCTCCCGATATTGGCAGTATCAATTATTTCTTGAACCGTAATGTTTTCAAATCGCTTGATTTCCAGTATTTTGCCTAAGGCATCAAATATTGCTTTTCTGGTCTTATGTTGACGTCTATCCATACTAAATCTCCCGTACTATTCAAAGAAAATGTTCCGTAAGTGTCATTTGAATCAATCTGTTTGTTGTATCTTTTATCACATCAATGTAGAATTTACAGAACAAAGTGTTTCGTAGTGAATATATTGTACTTTATTTTAAGATGTTATGCAAGGGATGATTCAATATGACAAATAACAAAAAAGCTATTCTCCATGCAGTTTTAGCTGCTACACTATATGCAATCAATGCACCGATGTCCAAGTTGCTCTTAATCGAAATACCATCTACCATGATGGCAGGACTACTCTATCTTGGAGCAGGTATTGGAATGTATATCTTAGAAAAAATGAATAAGAATAAAGACGAACTTCCTTTAACCCAAAAGGAGCTTCCTTATATCATTGCGATGGTTATTCTGGACATTGCGGCACCAATATTCCTGATGATTGGATTAACCAGAGGCAGTGCTGCGAATGCTTCTCTTTTGAATAATTTTGAGATTGTCGTCACTTCGCTGATTGCTTTTTTCATCTTTCAGGAGGCAATCAGGAAAAGGCTTTGGATAGCGATTGTTTTGGTAACAATATCGAGCATCTTGTTATCCTTTGAAGACATGAGTAGTCTACAATTTTCTTGGGGCTCTCTTTTTATCTTGCTTGCCTGTGTTTGCTGGGGATTTGAAAACAACTGCACCCGTATGCTCTCCTACAAGAATCCGGCACAAATTGTAATCATCAAAGGGTTTGGCTCTGGATTTGGTGCATTAGTTCTTTCTCTTATGATCGGGGAACGATTTTCTCACATGGGCTATATCATTCTAGCATTGCTTATTGGTTTTGTGGCTTTCGGATTGAGTATATACTTCTACATTTATGCGCAGAGAACTCTTGGAGCAGCAAAGACTAGCACGTATTACGCATTATCACCTTTCATTGGTGCGGGATTATCGTTGATTATTTTCAGTGAAAGGCCTTCTGTAATCTTCATCATTGCGCTGATTATAATGGCCGTTGGTACATACTTTGTGTCCACCAGTGATTAAAATAAAATTGTAATATGGAAGAAAAAGGTGTAAGATAGATGATATGATTAGCTAAAGAAACGAGGTTTATTTGTTAAGAAATTTTATGAAACTAGTGAGGTATACAATGAAAAAAAGAATTTATATATTAATCGTTGTTGCACTTTTACTATTAATTATTGTAGCTATAAACACATTGAATCGTCCAGAGAGAAGCATTAAAACTTTTGTTCTTAACAATGAATATGACTTAAAAACTATTTGTGATAGTTACTTGAATAATGATACATCCATAAAGACCTTTAAAAATGTTGAGGTAGATGGTCTTTTTAAAGGAGAACATGACATTGTACAATTCTTTTATAGTGGTTTTGGAATAGCACCAGCTACTAAATATTATGGTTTTTATTATTCTGAAGATGATGAACCAGCAGCATTTCAAAACATTAATATTACTTTGGTGGAAAAAGGAAAAAACGAATGGGAATGGTCAGATGGAACAGATAATGGTGGGATAACGATAAGAATTAAGGAGAACTGGTTTTATTATGAAGCATGGTTTTAATAAAAATTGTAAGCCACATCATTTATTCTTTTCTCGATTTTCTAAGAAAGGAGAACATAGTAGACAGCATTTATCAAAAGAAACCAGTAACCTTTATTTTGTAGTAATTACAACTATATAATACCGTCTACTATTAAAATATAGCATGGAATATACACATTTTGTTTCTGTGGCAGCACTTGTTTGCAATCAAAAGGATGAAGTATTGCTAATGAGAGCTTAGAAGTAAAATGGGTGAAAAGTAAAGAGGCTCTCAGTTATATTACAAACCCTCTTACTGAAAAGAGACTTAGTAATATGTTAAAGCAAACCTCTCAGATGTATTGCTTAAGCTTTACAAGAGACCCTTTTGAATTTGTCGAAGATCATTGGTATCAAGTATAAAAGCTTACTCATAAGAAGATAAGGAGAATTCGATGAATACATATTCAAAAAAAGAAGTAATTCAAATGCTAATTCGTTATCAAAATCTAGATGGATTAGATCAATTAACGGGAATGGAAGGCGTAAGGACAATCATGAATCGTATTGGCAGCATTCAGTATGATCCATTGAATGTCGTAGGGAGAAATGCAGATCTTGTGCTGCAAGCAAGATTAAAGGAGTATCAGCCCGAACATCTTTTTTCTTTATTGTATGAGGAGTATAGCTTAATTGATGGATTTGATAAAGAAATGTGCATCTATTGCACTAAGGATTATGGTAAATTTGCAAAAGTGAGAGAAGCCCATACGCAATCGGTGATTTTGACCTTACAGTATCGGAATCAGATGGCTGCATTGGATATTGTTGATGAGGTGATGACTTTTGTGAAAGAACATGGAGCAACGGGAACAAAAGACATTACGATTGGTGAAGTAAGAGAAAGCCGTTGGGGAGCAAAGAAGTTATCCAGTGCTACCTTAGATTATCTGTATAATAAAGGTATGCTTTGCGTCAAAGAGAAAAAGGGTACACAAAAATATTTTGATTTAACGGAGCGTGTTCTTCCAGGGATTTACTCTCTTTATGATGACATGTCAATGGAGGAATTCTTAGATTGGTATATAAAACGAAGAATCGCATGCATTGGTATGATGTGGGATAAGCGTGGAGGTGCATGGCAGGGGCATTATTTGGATCAGAATGATATCAGAGGTACCACCTTAAAGGGTTTGGTTGAACGAGGAGAACTTGACGTATGTCAGATTGAGGGTATCAATACTGAGTTTTATATGTTACCTGAATTAAAGCAAGGATTAAAAGAGGTACAACTAGGTGACGATACCCGATTTATTGCACCATTAGATAATATGATGTGGGATCGAGCTTTCGTAGAAAAAGTCTTTGACTTTTCTTATCGTTGGGAGGTTTATACACCAGTTGTGAAGCGTAAGTATGGTTATTATGTGATACCAGTAATGTATCAACATCGCTTTGTTGCAAGATTCGAACCAGAAATTGTAAGTAAATCTAAGGAGTTTTGTATTAAACATTGGTGGTGGGAGCCTGATATTACTCCTAGTGAAACGATGATAGAGAGCATCATTAACGAGATGAATCGATTTGCAGAATTTCTTGGGACAGAAAGTTCAAAGAAAAATATAAAGATGATCCAGAAAATCAATTAAGGCATTAAGCATTGAATAAAAAATAATGGGAGGTAATTTGAATGAATCAACAAAATGAAGAACTAGTAACAACGATTATGAAATTCGCAGAATCTGGATGGGATGTGATCGATGGCCCTGCAAAAGCTTGGTTATCAGCAACTGGGAATTTAATTGAAGCAGTAAAACAGGCCGATGCTTCTTGTGGAAGTTGTGGATGTGAGTTTGATCCACTGTATAAAAAAGTCTTGGAGATGTTGGGATAGTGAATACAATCTATCAGAAGTGTTAACTGGTGGAATCGAATAAGATCCCATTATATGATTTGGGGAGTCACATCCAAATGGAATGGTATTAGACTTTAATTACGAAAGAGTGATTATGAGAAAAGAGGGAATATCGATGAAATACAAATTTTCTAACGAAGTAAGGAAGAATGAAGTACTAAGGGAATCATTTAATCAACTCACTCAGCAGGTATTTTGTTTTGATTTTGCTGATTGGTATGAAGCAGGGCATTGGGGTGATGATTACCTACCGCATGTACTCCTTGATGGTGAACGAGTAATCTCGAATGTGTCTGTCAATTTGATGAAGTTTGATGTGGATGGTGTACAGAAAAAATACATCCAGCTGGGTACGGTGATGACGGATTCGAATTATCGAAAGCAAGGATTAAATCGTGAGATTATGCAACATGTCATAAAGGAGTATTTAAGCAAGGTGGATGGAATTTATCTATTTGCAAATGATAGCGTAGTTGATTATTATCCAAAGTTTGGATTCCAACCAACCAAAGAATATGAGTATTATCTGCGATGTGAAGATATGTTTAAGATTGAAGCATATCAAATCGAAAAAGTGGATATAAAGTCAGAGCAGTGCAAACAACTTGATGACAAAATCAAAGAAGATGCAATTGACAACAATCGAAATCAAAATGATGGAATGTATATGAGTGAGAACCTTGGATTGTACCAATTTTGGTTGGCGAATGGGTATTCGGACCAGGTTTATTCTCTACCTGAGATAGGATGTTATGTCATTGCGGATTGTAAGGAAGACATATTACAGCTACATCAAATCCTTGGTAAGCAGCCAGTAGACATGTTACGTCTTGCTAAGGCATTTGGTGAATCAGTAAAAGAGGTGGTGCTTGGATATACACCAGTAAAAAAGGAATTATTTCTTGTAAGAGAGTACAAGGAAGAGGATTGTACATTATTTATTCTAGGTGAAGATTTGCAAAGGATAGAACGGGATCAGATGAGATTTCCTGTATTATCGCATGCATAATAATTAGATGAAATGTTGGAGATGAATCGATGAATACTTTAGATGCGATATATCATAGACGTAGTTATAGAAATTATACAGATGAACGGGTTTCAAAGGAACAGCTAGAGATTTTATTAAGAGCTGCTTTTTCAGCACCAACGGCTGTGAATATACAACCTTGGGAATTTGTCGTTATTGATGAGAAAGAAATCTTGGATAAAATACGAGATAAAATGGTTTTTGCCAGATACAATGCACCAGCAGCAATTGTCGTATGTGGGAATGAAAAACTTGCTCTAAAGGGGCAGGATAAAAATTTGTGGATCTGTGATTGCTCTGCTGCAATTGAAAATATACTTTTAGCAGCGACAGAGCTTGGGTTAGGAAGTGTATGGATAGGCATTTTTCCAATTGAGTCTAGGATGCAGACCATGAGAAACCTACTGGATATGCCTTCTCATGTAAATCCATTGGGAATGGTCTATGTTGGACATACCGATTCTACAGAACCTGGTAGATGTAGGTACAATGAAAAAGCGATTTACTGGCAAAAATACAATCCAGAAAGAAAACTCCGACAAAAAGATAAGCCTGTGAGTGGGCATTATGCTTAATAGAGGAAGGATGTTGGATGTGATGGTTTGGTTCATATTTTCATTCATATGTCTAAAAAGATGACATTTCTACATATGGTTAAAAGAAGAATTTTTGTTATGTAAAATGAATGGCATAATCTGCTGTATAAGAAAAGTAAGGTCTATCAGTGATAGGAACTGTTTGACCTTACTTTTTTTATCTTACCATTATTTTGACCTACTTTAGAATGACGTTGTAATGGTTGAGTAGTTTAAACTAACAAAAAGATATATTGATACTATAATTATTACCATATGTAAGGGATGAATTACAGAGTGTAAGTGAGGCTATTGTCATAGTGGTAAAATTTTGATATGATTGTGCTACAGAGTCGACGCTGTAGTATTTGGAGTGAAGAAGGAGGAACCGAATTATGAATCTAGAAGGATTAGATGTAATCGACAATAAGATATTAAACGTGATTCAGAACAATGCAAGACTTAGTTATTCAGACATTGCAGAATTAGTAGGTTTATCCAGAGTAGCGGTGAAAAATCGAATGGATGTAATGGAGAAGAATGGAATTATTCAAGGTTATAAAACAATCATTAATTCTTCAAAGGTTCCAAATGGAATTTCATTTATTCTTGATCTTGAAGTCATCCCAGAATTATATCAAGAGGTTGTAGAGGTTTTAGGGAGAGATCGTTATTTACGTCAGGTTTATAGTACGACAGGTGATTGTCACCTTCACGCGGTTGGGTTTGCTCCGAATACGAAAACTTTAGAAAGTCATGTTAACTATCTTTATCGTAACACAAAGGGGATTCGTAAGCTTGGATGGCAGATTTTGATGTCTACGATAAAGAATCTAGATGGAGGCGTTGAATATGAAAGAAAGCAAGAAGACATTAATCAATATGGTGAATCATCTGTTGAAAGGAACAACAATTGAGGAAATAAAAAAGAAACGCGGAGGTCTTTTAAAATATCCTATCTACATGAGCAAAGAGTTTATGGAGACCGATGTAACCGAGCTCGATTTATCCCCTCGTTCTTATAATTGTCTAAAAAGAGCTGGGTTTGATCGTGTTGGAATTCTTGTAGACAATATGGAGGGACGAGAAGATTTACTTAAGATAAGAAATCTTGGTAAAAAAAGTGCGGATGAGATTATGACACATATATTTTTGTTCCAATTTTCCTTGTTAAGTTCAGAGAGACAAATAACGTACTTACATAGGTTGAAAGAGTTGAATGGTGTATTGTAATACTCCATTCGTTACTAACATTCTACAAATAATAGATTAGGTTTGCAGGATGATGCCTTGGTTCATATAAAGGTAAGAAAGGGGATTATAAAAATGCCATTTAAAATAGTTCGAAATGACATTACGAAGATGCATGTGGATGCAATTGTAAATACAGCCAATGAAGAACCAATCTTTTCAAGTGGTACCGATACTGCAGTGTATAAAGCAGCAGGTGTTCAGGATTTGTTGAAGGAACGACAAAAAATTGGCTATCTGAAGGAAGGGGAGGTAGCAATCACACCTGGTTTTCAGCTTCCAGCTAAGTACATTCTTCATGCAGTAAGCCCTTTTTATATAGATGGAACCCAAGGGGAGGAAGAAAAACTACGCTCCTGCTATGAAAAGAGTTTAGAACTTGCCCTTAAGTATGGATGTAAAAGTATTGCATTTCCATTGATTGCAACTGGGAGCTACGGCTATCCAAAAGCACAAGGAATGGAGATTGCACTGAATGTCATTCATAATTTCTTATTAAAAGAAGATATGATGATTTATCTGGTTGTTTTTGACCAAGAAGCAGTACGCTTATCAGGACAGATCTTTGAGGAAATCGAAGCCTTCATAGACGAGAACTATGTGGATGAAAAGATGGAGACCGAGTATTCATTTGGCTTTGAATATCAAAGAAGGATGTTGGATTATGAAGAATATCTAACAGATTCTTTTGGTGGTACGTCTGAGTGGGATGATGATCTAGACGGTTATGATGAGACAGAGCTTGATGGTGAGATAGAAGTTGATGATGAGATAGAGCTTGAAGAGGAGACAGAGCTTAAAGAAGAGATAGAGCTTGAAGAGGAGATAGAGACTGAAGAAGAGACAAGGCTTTATTCTGAGTCAAAGTTAGTAGATGAGAATGAGATTGATGATAAGACAGAAATTAATCTCGGGATTGAAATTAATGTTGAATCTAATATCGATGTTCAGTCTGATTTTGATTTTTATCAACCGAAACGATCAACTCCGAAACCAAGTCAAAGCTCTAAAAGTCGTTCTCTAGAAGATATCGTAAAACATATTGGTGAGACCTTTCAACAACAGCTCTTTCGGTTAATTGATGAACGAGGACGAGATGAGGTGGAGGTTTATAAGAAAGCTGGTAAGGATAAGAGATTCTTCTCCAAAATCAGATCTAATATAAATTATCAACCAAGTAAGCATACCGTATTTGCCTTTGCCTTGTCGCTACAATTATCCTTAGATGAAACGAAAGATTTACTTGCAAGTGCAGGCTTTGCACTTTCGCCAAGCAATCGATTTGATCTTATCATGCAATATGTACTTGAGCAAAGGATTTACGACTTGTTAAAGATTGATTGTATACTTTACGACTTTGGAGAGGAACATTATTTTAATTGTGAATAAGATAAGGAATATATGGATGTTGTTGAAAGCCTTTTTCTCATAAGAGATTTCACATTATTTTTGTTGTATGAAAAGTCGCCTCGTAAGCGACTTTTTTTCATACTCCATCTGATATCCTAGGGATAGAAACAAAAACCAATATCAATGGAGGGCAATTTGTATGAAAAAGAATGTAACAGAAATCGTATTTATCTTAGACAGAAGTGGTTCTATGAGTGGATTAGAGAAAGATACCATTGGTGGGTATAATTCTCTTTTAGAAAAGCAGAAGAAAGAAGAAGGACAGGTCCTAGTTTCCACTGTTTTATTCGATGATAAGCAGGAAGTTCTTCACGATCGAGTAGATTTGAATGAGCTCAAGCCAATGACAGAGAATGAATACTATGTGAGAGGGTGTAC
>JAEZKD010000033.1 GCA_023415655.1 Bacillota bacterium
ACGACAAATAATTCTGCCACAGATTCTCATCAAAACCATATTCTGTAGCTACATCCAAAAGACGATGAATCTCACTATAGATTCCAGCAATGGTTTCTTCCTTCGTTGCTAGCTTACGGTCATAACGTTCGATTAAGCTAGAAAGTGAAACTAAGATACTATCTTTTCCTAGATTACGATAAATCACTAGTTTTGATAGTAATTTGTACATATGAATCCCTTCTTTCTATTTATGAATAGGTTTCCTTCGTTTTATTTATGTATAGCTATTCCATAGATCTGTTTATGTTAGGTATGCCTTAGTTCTGTTTATGAATGGGGCTGCTTTCTTCCCGTATGTAATTTAAGTGAAGGGGCTGTCACCACATTCAATCGAAATCCTAAATGCTATATTCTGTGGCTGAGCCATGAAAAAAATAACATCCCTATTGATTTGATTTTGAATGCTGTGACAGCCCCTCAACTCTATTTCCTTATAAGATAGTGAGATTTACTTACTCATGCAATTACATCTTGTCTGGAGCTGAAAAACCTAATAATTCGATGCTGATATTTAAAATCTTTAACACAAGCACGATTAATGCAATCCATTCCTGTTGTTTCTGTGCATCTTCCTCTGCAATAATCTTGTTTTCATGATAGAAACCATTAAAGGCATTCGCAAGATCAAAGATATAGGAACATAATTTGTGAGGTGCAATCTCATTTGCCGCAAACTCAATGACATCATTGAATTTAGAACAAAGTAACATCAAATTCACTTCACTCTCACCACGTTCACGAGAGGATGCATGTAATCCTAAGGTCATTGGATCGACCTCTGGTTTCACTTCACCAAATTTAGAAAGAATGGATTTGATACGAACCATAGTATAAAGGATGTATGGGCCAGTATCTCCTTCAAAGGACGTAAAGCGGTCGATATCAAAGATATAATCCTTGCTTGCCTGATTAGATAAATCACCATATTTTAATGCAGCTAAACCGACTACCTTTGCAATTTCACGTGCTTCTTCTTCAGGCATATCACGATTTTGCATGATCTTTTTGTATACTTCCTCGTTGATACTACCAATTAAAGTCTCAAGACGCATTACTCCACCGTCTCTTGTCTTAAATGGCTTTCCATCTTTACCATTCATCGTACCAAAACCTAAGAACGTTAACTTCACATCTTCTGGTACAATCTTTGTCTTCTTCGCGCAACGGAAGACTCTCTCAAAATAAAGGTCCTGACGCTTATCCACCACGTAAATAACAGAAGCTGGGTTGAATAACTTCATACGCTCTACTAATGTTGCAAGATCAGTCGTATCATATAAACTCGCACCATCAGATTTTAAGATCATACATGGAGGAATTTCTTTTGTATCCGTCTCCTCCTTAACATCAACGACAAGAGCTCCTTCACTAATTCTTGCATAGTTATTATCCTTTAAGTAAGCAACCATCTCAGGGATGTATTTCTGAGCATCACTCTCTTTTTTCCAGATATCAAAATGAACGTCAAGATTATCATAATTCTTCTTTAAGTCGGTCACGGAAACTGTCATAATATGATTCCATAAGGCTGTATATCCGCGGTGACCATTCTGAAGAAGGAAGGTTGCTTTTCTTGCTTCTTCCTTATAGTCTGGATTTTCCTTGGAATAAGCACTTGCGTATGGATAAATCTCTTCTAATTCTGAGATTGTAAATGGTGCTTCCTCTGGATATTCCCCTGTAAAGGATTCATCAAAATAAACAAGCTCTGGATTTCTTTTCTTGATTTCTGTAATAATCAAACCAATCTGAAGACCCCAGTCACCAAGGTGTGCGTCACCAATGACATTATGCCCAAGGAAACGAACCATTCGCTTGATGCTCTCACCGATGATTGCTGGACGAAGATGCCCTACGTGCAATGGCTTTGCAACGTTTGGTCCGCCGTAATCAACAACTACGGTCTTTGGCTCGCTTGTCAAATCACAACCAAGTCTTTCATCCATTGTCATCTCATTCAGATAGTTTGCTAAAAAGTCATTATTAAGTTTAATATTAATAAATCCTGGCATAATTGCTGTGATTTCAGAGAAAATTGCATTATCCTTACATTTTTCAACGATTTCATTTGCAATCATAATTGGAGCCTTTTTATACTGTTTTGCAGCTGCAAGTGCTCCATTACACTGATACTGACATAAGTCAGGGCGATTGGATACTGTCACAGCACCATATTTTTCTTCATAACCGCTATCTGCAAATGCTTTCGTAAATATAGTTGTTAATTGATCTATAACTTTAATCATTCTAGCCTCCGTATCTAACTTCCTAAAAACACTAGACTTACTTTATCACAATTGATATTTATTGTAAAGACTTAAGACATATCACATCTTGTTGATTTTATCTTATGAAACTACCGTCTTAAAGAGATTTTCTCCAGGTTTTAATTCTTCCATTCGAAAATACTTAAAAGAAGCATCTGCATAACTGCATTCTTGTCATAGGCACTGATTTTGTCACCATCCTTGTAGGTCTTTTCTGTTTTAAATAGATCTACTATTGTCATAGGAAGGAGGATTCGCCATATAAGTAACCGTTACAACCAGGTTGTAATCATCATAATTGCTGGCACTTGTCACAGGAATCGTTATCGTTCCGGTTTGTCCTGCTATGCTTTTAGGTGCGCTAAAAATCAATGTATTGCTAGCAATGTTCAGCTCTGTCATCAAAACTGGACCAACTGCAGTGGGTTTCCCATAGCTTGCTCCAGTTGGTAGGGTAGGAAGCATTACGCTTGCCTCTGATTTTCCCCTTTCCAAAACTTTGATTGACATAGTTGTTTTGACAGTATGAGATATTTTTTTGATATATACGCCCATGGATTGCCCCCTAACTTCGTTATATTCTATATTTTTATTGATCTCCACCGTAATGGCATATCTTCTCATCCACTTTATGTATCTGTTCCTTTAGATACTCTCTTTTTTGAAATCCTAGTATTCTAAAAATCATAGAGACCGGAAACATACGGATTTCACGGCTGAGTTTTGAAACGCTATCGTTGTAAATCAAGCGACTCGTTCGAATCATGTTTTCAAATCTTTGTACGGCACCCATGGCTTTGATATAAGTTAGATTATCCTTTAACTCCGGGTATTGTTCTGTCACCATGGCAATCTTAAAAAAAACCTCGCAAATCACCTTTTCTTGATGCAACACCTCATCGGGTGTAGATTTTGCTATAATAAAGCTTCTTCTGGATTGGATTGTTTCAATCAACGTTTCACTTTCATTTTTGGCATAACCCATAGTCAACTCCAAAATGGTAACTAATGCATCGAAATGACAAGAAAGCTGTACTCCAATCTGGCTCATAGCATTGCTAATGTTCTCATCCAACACCACAAGTCTACGCTGTGTAGTAATAATTAACCATACCACAATTATAGCAACAATTGTGATGACTACGATGCAAGTTATCATCATAGTTTTTACCTCCTATTTTTATATTCAAAACCTCTATTTGGGGTAGTTCTTAGATAACTCTTAGTATTACTCTATCAACAATTCATATAATAAAATGTCATATACATGAAACATTGTTTTTTCGACATGAATCATATATCGTATACTTGGTTTTTATGGTAAAATTATCTAAAGATATAAAATTAGAGAAAAAAGGAGGAGAACTTATGTTACAGATTGCGATCTGTGATGATAATATGAATGAGCTATCCAATATGGTTCATATAATCGACCAGTATCGAACTTCAAGAAATCTAAACTGTGATCGTACCGCCTTTACGAATGGATTTGATTTAATTGCAGCCCTAGAAAAAGAAACCCGTTTTGATATTTACTGTTTGGATATTATTATGCCCGGGTTTACAGGAATTGACATTGCTAAGGAGATCCGTACCTTTGATAAAACTGCGCCGATTTTATTCTTTTCCTCATCGCCCGAATTTGCTTTGGAGAGTTATTCGGTAAAAGCTATGAACTACATACTGAAACCAATCTCAAAGGATAAATTATTTTTCACTTTTGATGAGTTACTAGAACGAATAAAATTAGAAAATGAAAAGGAGGTTGTTATCGTAAAGAGCACTGAGGGTATTCAAAAAATCCTAATCTCAAATTTGACTTTTGTAGAGGTCATTGGAAGAACAGTACTCTATTATTTGCACTCCGGGAAGGTTATCGAATGTAACGAGCCTTTCTCCTCTGTCTGCGATAACCTACTTAAATATAATTGTTTTATCAAACCTCACCGCTCGTATCTTGTGAATATGCAATATGTGGATACGATTAATAACCAGAAAATAACCTTACAAACACTTTCATCAATTCCAATTGCTCAAGGGAAAGTAAAAGATATCAAGCAACAGTATCTTGCTTATCAGATGGTGGGAGAATAAAGAGATGAAGGGAGACACTTTATAATGACTGATACCATAATTGGACTTATGAGATTTGGATGCTCACTAATCTTTGGAATAGCGGTAACGGTTCTCTTTATGGGTATCGAACCCACAAGAAAAAACAAGTTTTCGACTGCTTTCCTTTGTGTCATCTTTCTTTTCATACAGACTATGTTCTGGTGGTTCTTCGGTTTGGATTTGACCTCCAAGTTATACCCACTGATCATCCACCTACCGCTGATATTGATATTCACCCTATACTTTAAACGTCCGTGGCTAATCTCTATCGTCAGTGTGCTTTCCGGTTATCTATGCTGCCAAGCACCACGTTGGGTTGGCTTCCTTGTTGGTGCTTGCTTTCGCAGTAAAGCTGCAGATCACATCTTTTACATTGCATCCATGTTGATTTTTTACTATTTCTTAAAAAGATATGTGACCTCCTCTGTCCATCAACTTATGGAAAAGTCGTATAAATCCTGCTTATTATTAGGGGCCGTTCCTCTTTTTTACTATATCTTCGATTATGTTACCACCATCTTTACGGATGTGCTTTATCAAGGCGCTGAATGGGCCGTACAGTTTATGCCATCAACAATATCTATCTTTTATTTTGTATTTGTCATTCTGTATTATGTTGAAACACAAAAACAAGTAAGAATTCAAAGAGAACGAGATATACTGGATACCCAATTTAAACTCGCACAAACAGAGTTTACTTCTCTGCGTCAGATGCAACAGAATGCGGCAGCCTATCGACATGATATGCGCCATCACTTTGCTCTTTTACAAGGACTAGCATCCAAAGGACACATGGAAGAAATCATAGAGTATATAGGGACTGCTCTGTCCGATATAGACACCATCACGCCCAAACGCTTTTGCGAGAATGAAACCGTCAATCTGATTTTATCTGCCTTTTTGGCCAAAGCAGAACAATCAGATATCTTATTAACAATAGATGCTAGACTGCCTGATTCACTTCCCTTTAGTGACACCGAGCTTTGTTCTCTCCTGTCTAATGCTTTGGAAAATGCAATTCAAGCCTCAAAATACATACCAGATACAAAGCAACGAGTAATTCTCTTACGTATGTACTCGAAGAATACGAAGCTGTGTATCGACATTCGCAACAGCTATCACACAGTACCAATCTTTCATGAAGGCCATCCTATTACAAAAGTACAGGGGCATGGGTTCGGTACTAAGAGTATGGTTCATATCGTTGAAAAGCATGGTGGAGTATATCAGTTTTTAGTAAAGGATGGTTGGTTTCTATTTCAAGCAACCATCTAGTTTCCTTATCCTATATCCCTCTATAATGTTATAAAAATTGCCAAAGAATAAAAGTTAAGCCCCCGTCTTATGAAAAAGACGGAGGCTTATGGTTAAATGATCTTTTTTTCTTTCTAATCTGGCATAATAAATGCACAGATCAAATATGCTAAGATACCAACACCAGACAAAGCTACAATGGCCCAAATGATACGGATTACGGTTGGATCTATATTGATATACTCTGCAATTCCTGCACATACTCCACACAATTTACGATCAGTTTTTGATTTTGTCAATCGTTTCTGCATATAAATACCTCTTTCTTTATCGAATATTAACTGTTAAGGAACCAACACTACAATTCAAATTAAATGTACCTATAGTATTATCATTTCGAATGATTTCATCTGCCGAAAATTCAAACCTTTTATCATTTAGTTTAATTTCTCCAATACCACAGCTTATGTTATAATTATAATCCTCTTCTTTCCCCTCTAAGTCAAGCACAATTTGACCAACTCCACAATCTGCATCCAAATCTCCTAGGATTTCGCCTGCTAAGTCAATACTGCCGACACCACAATCAAGCACCGCATCCTTTGCTATGAGTCTCTTGATCGAAAGCTCTCCAGCTCCCACTTCTGCATTGAGTTTATCAGATACACTAAGAGAACGCACATTTAAACTTCCAGCACCAATCTCAAAATCAGCAATTCTCGTATTCAATTCTTCAATTTTGATTTCTCCTGCTCCAAGATCAATGGTGACTTGATCAGCCATTAAATCACTTGGAATCGTTATAATAATTTGTGGATAATACTCGTTTCCAAATCCAAAGAATTGAAAAGTAAATGGGACTCTCCACCCAAAGAAATTGAACGAATTCTCATCACTATATTGCTCCTTGATATACCAAGTGCTTCCCTCAGTATAACTCTTAATTCCATTTTCTAAGATATTCTCAGCATCGATACGAAACCGGTCGCCTTCCACAATAGTAACTTTTCCATACTTTATATCTAAATGAAGAGATTCCACACCAAACACTTCTTCTACATAAGTGGTGTACTCGCTGTTACGTTGTTTTCCACTACCAATTGCATACGATAACATTATAATGATAATTCCAATACCAATGCTAGCACATGCTATTCCTAAAACTATTTTACTACCTCTTCTCATGCAGTTACTCTCCTTCCCCCGAATGGTGCTCTAAATATTGCTCCAACCACTTTACAAAGTACTGGGAATAATCTAGAGATTGTAGTGCTTAACATAAAGAATAATAATCCAATTCCAAAGCAAACTAACCCTCCACCAGCAATTAAAGTTCCTAGGGCTGGAATCGTTGCGATTTTTGCAATCCCAGAAAAGAAAGCAACAAATCCTGCAGCCACACACGCAACCCCAGCAGCTCCAAATCCCACAGTGAACCCTAATACAACAGAAAAGGTGGTTATGGTAAGAGGTAAAATCACTGGCAAGGCAAAGATACAAAGAATCACTAAGAGTGCAATATTGGTTTTCGCTGGTGATTGATATCCATATTGATTCTGATATTGATGGTTGCTATGATATCCTTGATTTTGGTATTGTCCTTGGTTTTGATACTGACCATTGTTCTGATATTGACCTTGGTGCTGATACTGGCCTTGGTTTTGATTTTGACCTTGGTTATAATACTGGCCTTGGTTTTGATTTTGTCCTTGGTTCTGGTATTGTCCTTGGTTTTGATACTGGCCTTGGTTTTGATATTGCACATCATGTATTTTTGACTCATTGGAGTTATTCTCTTTATTTTCACCTTCTGTTGATTCCTCCAAAGCAACAGAAGGTGAGATATTCATGATGCTTTCCTTATTCTCGGTTGCATCTTTATACCCATGCTCGGTGTATTCTCCGTCCCTTGAATACTCGCCATTTGCAGATAGGTCCGATTTGATAATGCGGGCAACTCGTTCTGGGCTCTTTAGTTCGCGTATGATTTTTTCTTCATTTTCTTCCCCAGCATCTTCAAAATAATTTGTATAAAATGCTAATGCTTCTTCTTTCTCCTCGACTGGAATCTCAGCAAGTAACTGTTCCAGCTGTTCCATAAACTCGATACGATTCAATTAAGCCACCCCCTCAAAGATTCTAGATATTTTTTTAGAATAGTTCTTCCATTCACTACAATAGAGCTGTAATTGAATCCTTCCTTGCGGTGTTAATTTATAGTAACGTCGATTCCTTCCCGCAATCTCTTGATCATATGCTTCCAAACAATCATCTTTTTGTAATCTTCGAAGCACTGGATATAAGGTAGATTCAGAGATATCAATTGCCTCACGAACATCTTGAGTAATTTTATATCCGTAAGTACCTTCTGGCTCCTTCGATACTGCTGCTAATACGATTGCATCTAACAAAGCTGAACCTGTATTAAATACCATTTCACCAACTCCTTCTTCACATATATTCCCAATATTGTTTCATTGGCAATAATATACATCATATAGTATTATAGTGTCAATAGTATTAATTGATTTCTAATGTTACTCTAATATATGTCGTACTACAAAATAGTTTTAAAAATGTAGTAAAGTTATTGAAAACATTTAGGTCAGGCTCTTGCAACCTTACTTTAATTCAATTTAAAAACTTTATTGGAAGAACTAAAAGAAAAGCCAAGACATCAGGGACATCTTGGTTTGTCTGTCAAATTGAAATTTTACACACCAAATCGATATTCTCTTCCTTCCTTCTCATTCGCCACAAGTCCAAACCTTTCAATAATCATATTCGCAACTTGATCG
>JAEZKD010000175.1 GCA_023415655.1 Bacillota bacterium
TAATTGCACCACTTGATAGCATTTCGCTTGACGCACCAATCACAGAGGCTTATAATTCAGGTATACCAGTTGTTTTAGTAGATACAGTGATCAGTAGTGATAACTACAGCGCAGCATTATTAACCAATAATGTCGAAGCTGGAAAGGCTGCAGCGGAAGAATTAATCAACCGTATGAAGGCTAAGGGAGTATCCGAAACAGAAGAAGCACAGGTTGCAGTACAGGTTGGTTCTACTGGTTCTCAAACAATCAATGATCGTTTGAAAGGTTTCAATGAGTACTGGGACGCAAATGCACCTGAAAGTTGGACAGTATTAAATGATGACATTAAAGTAAATGAAGGTGACATTAGTAAAGCAGTAGGATTTTGCCAGGATTTCCTTACTACATATCCAAAACTTAAAGCAGTATTTGGTCCAAACAATGGTTCTACCGTTGGTTTCGTAACTGGTTTAACAGAAGCTAACAGAACTGACATATCCATGATTGGCTTTGACTTTTCTGCAGAAATTGAGACTATGATTCGTAATGGTGAATTCGATGTTGCTTCTGTAGTTCAACGTCAGTACTTTATGGGATATGATGGAGTAAAGACAGCGCTTGAATTAGCAAATGGTGGTTCTGTAACAGAGAAAACAATTGATACTGGTGTAGTTCTTGTAGACAGCATAAACGTAGATTCAGAAGAAGTACAATCCATTATTAATCCATAAGATACAAAAGTCCTTATAATATTTACCAAAACGCTTTCTATACTTAAGAAAGCGTTTTGGTGATTTCAAATATAAGGGATGGGAGGTGTAACATGAAGAGTAGGAAGAGAGTAAAAAGGATGATTTCATTCGGTGTCCTTATGCTTTCTGTTCTTGGAGGGATAACTTACTATGTCAGCAGAAGAGACAAGCCTAGAACGATAGATGCAGAATATGTATTTACTTATGCTGAGAATCAACCAGAAGATTATCCGACCTCGCAAGGAGCCTATCGTTTCGCAGAATTAGTAGAGGAGCGAACCGATGGAAGAATCAAGATCATTGTTTATGCAGGATCAAAACTTGGTGATGAAAGCTCGGTCATAGAACAGGTTCAATTTGGTGGTATTGATTTTGCACGTGCTTCTATTATGACAATGAGCGAAACCGTTCCTGCTTTGAATGTATTACAGCTACCTTACCTATATGATACCTCAGATAAAATGTGGAATATACTAGATGGAGAAATTGGTAATGAATTCATGAGTTATCTCGATGAATATGGAATGAAAGCACTATCTTGGTATGATGCAGGCGCCAGACATTTTTATACTAGTGAAAGGCAAATTACTCGATTAGAAGATTTGGCTGGATTGAGAATACGTGTAGCTGAATCAAAGCTAATGGATAAGTTGGTTTCAGCACTTGGTGCGATTCCGGTACGGTTACCATATTCTGAAGTTTATTCAGCACTTGAAACAAGTAAAATTGATGGTGCTGAGAATAATATATCTTCGTATGAAAGCATGGATCACTATTCAGTAGCAAAATATATTACTCTGGATGGTCATAATCGAATTCCTGAGCTTCAAATTGTTTCATCTACTACTTGGAATAAATTATCGAAGGAAGATCAAAACATCATCATAGAATGTGCGGTAGAATCAGCGAAATATCAACGTACTCTATGGATTGAAAAAGAGGAAGCCTCAAAGTCTACCGTGGTGGAAGCTGGAAGTATCATAACAGAATTAAGTGAGGAAGAAGTGGCACGATTTAAAGCGGCATTAATGCCAATCTATGATGAAATCAGTGGTGATTATAGTGATCTGATCAAACGTATAAAGGATGCACAATAGAGAGATCGTTAGTGCAATCGTTATAAAAAGAACACATGATAAATGAGAAGATAATATGCAACCGTTTGATATCATGGACGATTGAAAGGAGAAGGAGAATGAAATTAACGTTTCGTTGGTATGGCGAGAACAGTGATAATATAACACTAAAGCAAATTCGCCAAATACCTGGTTGTACTGGATTAATGGGGGTGATTGACCAATATGCTGCAGGAGAAGTATGGGAAGAACATGTGATTGCTGATTATGTTGCCCATGTACAAGCTGCAGGACTTGAAGTTGAGGTAATTGAAAGTGTCAATGTACATGAGGATATTAAGCTTGGTCTTCCGAGTAGAGAGCAATACATAGAAAACTACAAGCAGACGATTCGCAATCTTGCAAAGCATGGAATTAAAGTAATTGTTTATAATTTTATGCCGGTATTTGATTGGCTTCGTACGGATCTTGCAAGAATAATCGAAGAAGATGGTTCCAATTCTTTATATTATGATGAAGCAGAGCTTCAGGGTATGACACCATTACAAATTGTAGAGAATACTGCAAAGAGTTCCAATGGCTTTACCTTACCAGGTTGGGAACCTGAAAGATTAAAGGAATTGGAAAAGGTATTAGAATTATATCAACAGGTGGATGAAGATAAGTTACGTGAGAATTTTCGCTATTTTCTCTCTCAAGTAATTCCAGTTTGTGAGGAATGCAACGTTAAATTAGCAGTTCATCCAGACGATCCAGCATGGCCTATATTCGGACTCCCACGTTTAGCACATACAAAAGAACAATTTGATAAAATCATTAATCTAGTTGATAGCCCGTACAATACCGTTTGTTTATGCTCTGGATCCTTAGGGTCTAATCCAGAGAATGACGTTCCTGCAATTATTCGACATTTTGGCGAAAAGAATAGAATAGGTTGTCTTCATGTGAGAAATGTAAAGTATTTAGGGTATCGTAAATTCCGTGAAAGCTCTCATTTATCAACCGATGGATCCTTGGATATGTTTGAAATTATGAAGGCGATTTATGATACATGCCCAGATACTTATATCCGACCTGATCATGGAAGAATGATCTGGGATGAAGTTGGAAGACCAGGTTATGGGCTATATGACCGAGCACTTGGCATTACTTATCTCAACGGAATCTGGGAAGCAATCGGAAAGTTATGTAAGGAGGAATCATAAGATGAAGCTTACACAACAAGAATTGTTAAATCAAAAGGTATGGGAAGAAGCAGGAATTAAGCTCCCTTCTTATGATAGACTTGCATTAATGGAACGAACTAAGATAGCACCTCGCTGGATTCATTTTGGTGCTGGTAATATATTTCGTGCTTTTCCAGCTGCAGTTTTACAGAAGCTGATTGAAGCGAATCAGATGGATACTGGTGTGATTGTAGCAGAAGGCTATGATTACGAAATTATCGATCAATTATTTCTACCACATGATCATTTAAGCCTTTTAGTTACCTTAAAGTCGGATGGTAATGTTGAAAAAGAGGTTATTGGATCGATAACGGAAGCTTTGCGAGTTAATCCAAACGAAAGTAGTGATTATAACCGTCTAAAGGAAATTTTCCAAGCAGATTCCTTACAGATGGTAAGTTTTACAATTACAGAAAAAGGATATCGTTTGACAGGTGCAGACGGAGCTCTTTTACCTGAGATCGCTGCCGATTATCAAAAGGGACCAGATTCTGCGACAAGCTATCTAGGTAAGATTTGTGCATTACTTTATCGCAGATATGAGAGTGGAAAGAAGCCAATTGCCTTTGTTAGCATGGACAATTGTTCTCATAATGGAGATAAGCTGTTTGCTGCAATGGATGCATTTGCAAAGGCTTGGGAAATAGCAGGATTAGTTCAGCCAGGGTTTGCTGCTTATGTTGAGGATCCAAAGAAAGTTTCTTTCCCATGGTCGATGATTGATAAAATTACGCCACGACCAGATGAGAGTGTTACCAAGATGCTAAAGGATGTTGGTTATGAAGATGCAGAGGCTACCGTTACTACCAAGAATACATATATTGCATCATTCGTTAATGCTGAAGAAACTCAGTATTTGGTGATAGAAGATTCTTTCCCGAATCAAAGACCACCACTAGAGCAAGCTGGAATTTTATTTACGGATCGAGAAACCGTTGATCGTGTTGAAAAGATGAAGGTGTGTACTTGCCTCAATCCGTTACATACGACACTTGCTATCTTTGGATGTTTATTTGGTTATACCAAAATCAGTGAGGAGATGAAGGACTTAGACTTGGTGCGCTTGGTGGAAATCATAGGATACCAAGAAGGTCTTCCAGTAGTGGTAAATCCTAAGATATTGGATCCGAAGGAATTCATCGATACTGTTCTTAATGTTCGAATTCCAAATCCATTCATGCCAGATACTCCGCAAAGAATTGCCAGTGATACTAGTCAGAAGCTTGCAATTCGCTTTGGTGAAACAATTAAGGAATATGACAAAGCAGAGAATCTAAATGTGAGTGATCTTGTATTCATTCCTTTGGTATTTGCAGGTTGGCTTCGTTATCTGTTAGGAACAACAGATGAGGGAGAAGAATTTATTGTTAGTCCAGATCCAATGTACCAGACTTTGAAGGAAAAATTGACAGGAATCAAAGATTGCGACGAAACAGAACGTCAAAAGATATTAAAGGACATTCTTAGCGATCGTGATATATTCGGAGTAGATTTATATATGGTAGGTCTTGCTAAGAGAGTTGAAGACTATTTTTCAAGGATGCTTGCTGGTAATGGTGCAGTAAGAAAAACATTAAAGGAAGTACTTGCATCTGAGACAGGTATTGAGCGTTAATATGACAATAAATTGGCTTTGGTCAATGTCAATATAAATGAAAAGTAGAGTGATAAGTGAAAAACTAATCTAAAATTGCGTTATCAAAAAGCAAAGATGATTGTTTTTCACTTATTTTGTTTTCATTTATTTTATTTTGATAAGCGATCTGCTTTCTGGCTCATATTGTTGGGAGACGTATGAGTGAATATTTTATATGGACAATAATTCTAGCCTATGATAAAATAAGACCAATGTAGATCAATTGTGAAGGAGGAGATCTTTTGGTTGAGATAAATATTGAAAATTGTCCATACTGTGGTAGTAAGGAGCTTGGCTGGGGATACCAAAGTGCACAAGGGGCAGTAATGCCAAAGAAATCTGGTTTTGCAGGTACAAAACTAGAACACTTAATATGTACAGAGTGTGGAAGTATTGTACATAGTAGAGTTTCAAAGCCAGAGCTTTTTAAGAATATAGTGAAAGAAAAGAAAGTAAGAAGAAAACGTAAATCAGAGAAGTTAGAACGAAAAGATTTAAAAGAAGGAACTGTGATAGAAAATAATAGTGAAGAGTAATGAAGAGTTTTATCTTCTAATTTCATATGTAGGGGGTTGTTACAGAGGTGACAGCCCTTTTTTGATTCATAGGAAATCAAAAATGCCCTAAAAAGAAGGGCAACAATGCACACTCGGCGGATATCCCCTCGGCAATAGATTTCTTATCTGATGAAATGGGTTCATTACCTTCGTTGTTAAATCAAGTGGAATGGGATAATATTGCCAAGAAGAAAATATGAATTGAAGGTTGACATTATAAAAATGTGATGGTATACTAGCAAAGCTGTCGCAAATCGGCGGTGAGATAATAAAGCTGAAATCACAGAAGTTTTTAATCATCCTGACCTGACAGAAAAATAAAAAATGCTTGACTAACATAATCTAATATGATAAAATATCTGAGTTGTCGCTTGTCGAATGGTGTAGAAAAAGAAGAAATTACCACTTGACACAATGATATATTAATGATAAAATAGACAAGCTGTTGTGTGAAATTCAAACGAACTAATACAACAAAAAGTACTTTGAAAACTGAACAGTGAAACAACCTTGAAATTCGTTGAGGCTTAAGTTGAGTCAAGTTTAATTTAAGCAAACAAAAAATATAGAACAGTGTAAGGTCGAAAGATCGGACACAACCCTATAACAGTAAACGGAACAAGATGACAAATTGCTAATAACTTAGTAAAAAAAGTCAGCTAAGTTCTGAAAAAGATGAAACATCAAAAAAA
>JAEZKD010000106.1 GCA_023415655.1 Bacillota bacterium
ACCTTATCCTTATCTGCTGCAAATAATAACAAATCGCCAGGCTTTGCTTCCATTGCTGCTACTAATGCCAAAAGCTCATCTTCGGTCATAAATTTTGCAAAGGAGGATTTGTACGTTCCATCTTCCATAACTGCAAGGTAAGCTAAGCCCTTCGCTCCATAACCCTTAGCGAATTCTACTAACGCATCGATTTTCTTACGAGGCATCTCTGCTTGACCATTCGCATTGATACCACGAACAGAACCACCAGCTGCTAATGCTCCGGTAAATACGGAAAAACCACAATCTTTGACTACATCAGATACATTCTTTAATTCCATACCAAAACGAGTATCTGGCTTATCGGAACCATAACGGTCCATCGCTTCGCGCCAAGTCATTCTCTGAATTGGAAGCTTTACATCGATTCCAATGGATTCTTTGAACATCTTTTGTAACAAACGTTCATTTACTTCAATGACATCATCTACATCAACAAAGCTTAACTCCATATCGATCTGAGTAAACTCTGGCTGACGATCTGCACGTAGATCCTCATCACGGAAGCACTTCACAATCTGGAAGTAACGGTCATAACCAGAACACATCAATAGCTGCTTAAAGATCTGTGGAGACTGTGGAAGTGCATAGAAATTACCTGGATGAACACGGCTTGGTACGAGGTAATCTCTCGCTCCTTCTGGAGTCGATTTAGTCAGCATTGGAGTTTCAATCTCTAAGAAGCCTTCGTCTGATAAAAACTGTCTTGTTAAAGTCGCTACCTTACTACGCAAAATCAGATTTCTTTGTAAATCAGGTCTTCTAAGGTCAAGGTAACGATATTTTAAACGAAGTTCTTCCTTCGTTTTGGATTCCTCTTCAATTGGGAAAGGTGGTGTCTCAGCTTCTGATAAAATACGTACTTCCTTCGCACGGATTTCAATGTTACCAGTTGCTAGATTTTCATTGACAGCACCGGAACGTGCTTCTACTGTACCAACCACAGCAATTACAAACTCACTTCTAAGTTTAGTAGCCTTTTCAAAATTCTCATTACCACAATCACTTTCTTCGAAAATCACCTGTAGCAATCCAGAACGGTCTCTCAAATCGACAAAGATGATACCACCTTTGTTTCTACTTTTTTGAACCCAACCCATGACGGTTACAGTCTCTCCAATGTTGCTTTGGGTAAGCTCAGTACATCTATGACTTCTGTGCAAACCCTTCATTGACTCTGCCATGTCAATATCCTCCTACTTATTTAAATTTAAAATGTACTCCGCAATTTGATCAAGCTCTAATTCCACTTGTTCACCGGTTTCCATATTCTTTACATTTGCTTTTTGATTTGCAAGCTCATCTGCCCCTAAAATTACGGTATTCTTCGCACCAATTTTATTTGCATATTTCATCTGAGCTTTCACAGAACGATCCATATAATCGGTTTCTGTAATTACACCCTCTTCACGAAGCTTTGTCACAAGTGCATATGCAGCTGCTTTCGCTTCTTTACCTAATATTCCAACGTATAATTCAATGGCTGGCTGCTTTGGTAACTCAGTACCTTCTTTTTCAAGAAAATAGAGAATTCTCTCAATTCCCATACCAAAACCTACGCTTGGAAGATCCTGCTTTTCATCAATTTCATGGACAAGACCATCATAACGTCCACCACCACATAACGTAAAGCCATCTTCATTAACGAATTCAAATACTGTTTTTGTGTAATAATCCAATCCACGAACAATATTGGTATCGATCACGAAAGGAATCTTTAACGTCGTTAATAGGCTTTGTAATTCATCAAAGTGTTGTTGACATTCCTCATCCAGATATTCAATCGTACGAGGAGCGTCCTTTACAATCACCTTACAGCTTTCTTCCTTACAATCAATAACACGTAATGGATTCTTTAACATACGTTCTTGACAGGTTTTACAAAGCTTCTCCTCATGTTTTTTAAGATAAGTAAGGAGAGCCTCATTGTATGTTTTACGACATTCCTTACAACCGATGCTATTGATGTGTAGGGTTGCTTTCTTTAATCCGATTTCACGAATAAAGGTTGAAATCAATGTAATTAATTCAACTTCTGCAAGTGGACTCTTAGAACCAACAAACTCTACACCAAACTGGTGATGCTGACGTAATCTCCCGCTTTGTGGTTTCTCATAACGAAAGGCTGGCGTCACATAGAATAGTTTAGTAGGTTGACTTTCCGCATACAAATTATTCTCTAGATAAGCTCGAATTGCTCCTGCAGTGCCTTCTGGTTTTAAGGTAACACTACGATCTCCCTTATCCATGAACGTATACATTTCTTTTTGTACCACATCCGTTGTCTCACCAACACCACGCTGGAAAAGGATCGTATGTTCAAATACAGGTGTAATAATCTCCTTTATGTTATACGCCTTACAAAGCTTTCTTGCGAGCTCTTCAATTAAGGTTCGCTTATGCATGTCCTCCCCATACCAGTCTTGGGTTCCCTTTGGCCGCTGTGTAATCATTCTATTTCCTCCTTTAAACTGCAGATTTACTTAAGTTATTATGATTCACTTCATAAATATATCTTTTAATTTCATCAAATTCCTTGCTATTGACTACCTTAAGGAATCCCAAGAAAATCTTCATGTCAAAATTCTTAACTTCGTCAATCATCAAATCAATTGCTTGATCCATTGGAAATGCTGCTCGATACGGCCGTTCCATCACCAGTGCTCCAAACACATCGCAAGTACGTAGTATTCGTGCCCCATATGGAATAGCATTACCATAGAGATTATCTGGATAACCAGAACCATCATAATTCTCATGATGATGATAGATGCAATCTAGAATATTCTCAGAATATGATTCTTCCTTCAAAAGAATTTCATATCCAATCTTTGGATGCTGACGTACATACTTCATCTCTTCAATGTTTAGGGTATCGCTTTTTCTTCCGTATAAGTATTCACCAAGCTTTAGTTTCCCAATATCATGGACCATACCAGCTTCCGCCATTTCATAGCATTCATCCTCTGATAAGCCCATTTCCTTGGAAAGAAGATATGCTAAATTGCTCACCAATATTCCATGATGAATTGCTTCTTCAAGGTCTTGTCTACATACTTGTGTGAATTCCTCTGATTCCATCAGAGTTAATCCCTTATCCGAAATCATTACAATTTATCTCCTTCCCTAAGATTTGATAAAAAGTCTTTTTTACGTTGTAACATCTCATCCACACGCTCGATATAATCCGTCACGCTCTTGACATTTTCCACTCGTTCGATGCGGTTTTGTTCATGGAATACAAACTTACTTGAGCCACCTGCACCAAGTGCAAGGATGGTTTGTTTCTCTTCCATGATCAGCACATTATAGATTCCTTCTTTTCCAACTCTTGCATATCCAACATTCTCAAGATTCTCAGCCATGTTTTTTTGACGATAGAGATAATAAGGCTCATAGCTTTGTTCCTGTGCGAAGGCTACACTATATTGGAGCATTTTCTCAACATCAGTCGCCTCATACTTGGCATAATCAGATGCATTGGTATTGAGTCTGGCTGCACGCTTGATTGCTAAGGTGTGAACCGTTAAGCTATCCGGATTTAATTGCTTGATTTTCTCTAGTGTATAAACAACATCATCTGGATTCTCACCAGATAAACCAAGAATAATATCCATATTGATATTATCATGACCAATCTGCCGTGCAAGTGCGAATGCTTCTTCAATCTCCTCAGTCGTATGATGTCTACCTATCAAATCAAGTGTTTTTTGTCTCATAGATTGAGGATTGATGGAGATTCGAGTCACTCCCATATCCTTCAATACTTGAAGCTTGTCCCTAGTAATACTATCAGGTCTACCAGCTTCTACTGTAATCTCTTGTACTGTAGATATATCAAAATTACGATACAGTACAGAAAGTAAATACTCTAATTGTTTTGCTGATAAAGTAGTCGGCGTACCACCACCTACATAAATAGTACTCAATTTCTTATTCAATGCTGTTGAAGCATATTCAATTTCCTTGGTTAAGGCCTCTAGATATGGATCTACAAGATGTGCAAAGCGATGCACTGGATAAGAAGTAAAAGAACAGTAATTGCATGTACTTGGACAAAATGGAATTCCAACGTAAATACTATAACCATTCTTATAATCAAGTTGACTTAAGATTTCATGTTCACGTTTCGCTACCTTCAAACTTAAGTCAATCTTTTCCTGAGAGCAATAATACTCGTTTTCCATAAAAGCTTTAATGGAAGCTTCCTCTTCTCCAACTTCCAAGCGCTCTAACACCTGCTTTGTTGGACGAATGCCCGTCAAGGTCCCCCAAGGTAATGTTCTTTTTGTAGCCTTGCTAAGCAGACGATACGTCGCACGATAAAGAGCATTGCGATAGATGGAGCGTGTTAAGTTCTCAATTGTCTCTGAAAACTGTTCTCCTTCGGTATAGCTAGCTTGGGTTTCATCTTGATATTGTACCTTGAAGGCTTCTTTGTCAAGAAAAAAGAGCAAGGTTGGTTGCTCCACCATTGCTTCCTCTTCCTGAACGTTTCTAATTTCTGATTTTTCTATCTCAATTTCTTCTTTCGGGAAAAATGACTTCACCAACGGACGGATATCCTGTTCGTAGTCCTCACCGTACATCTTTATAACTATCATTTTAAACTCCATTCCTATACGGATTGTTTCTCTTTTCATATCCTATGGTCGTTTCACATCCATGTCCTGGATATACTACAACCTCCTCTGGGAGTGTGGACAAAATTTGAGTCAAGGACTGTTCCAATTGTTGAGCACTACCTGTTGGAAAATCCGTTCTTCCGTAGGATTCAAAAAATAGAGTATCACCACTGATCAAAATTCCAGCTTCTTTGAAATAATAGCAAACAGACCCCTTGGTATGACCAGGTGTTGCTAGAACGACAATCTTGGTATCTAAAAACTTCAATTCTTCCTTATCGGTAACGGTTACCTCTGGAGTCAACGTTGTTGCTACACCAAACATAATCGAACAGTTTAGATTTGCATCCTCACTCAAGATTTTCTCCTCTTGAGCCATGTATGTTTTTGCATGCACTAAGGACGCTAACTGATCTCCACCTCTAATATGATCAAAATGTCCATGTGTAAATAGAATTGCTTCTACTGTCAGTTGCTGATTGCTGATATAATGATAAATACGATCAGCATCCTCTCCTGGATCAAAGACAAGTGCTTTCTTAGTTGTTTCATTAACAACTAGATAGCAATTCGTTTGCAATGGTCCCACTGGAATTGTTATGACCTTGAATTTACTATGATTCTCATGTGCCATAAGCCTTGCTCCTAACTTTTCCTTAGCCTGTCGTACGCTCTATATCAAGTACGCTTTCGATTGCACGAAGTTTTGATGTTATGAACGTTAATTGTTCCACTCCATTGATCTCAAAACCAACACTAATCGTTGCTGTCCCTTGCTTGGAGGTACGAACCGTCATAGAAGTTACATCAATTTTGGATTCTGTAAATACACGAGATACATCCAATAGTACTCCATTACGATTGTTGGCATAAATTTTAATTTCTGCCGTATAAAGCCCACCATCTTTTTTATCTGCATTGATATTCCATTCTGCACCGATTAATCGAGCACGATCTTCTTCTGGAAGATTAATAATATTAATACAGTCTGTTCTGTGGATGGAGACTCCACGACCTCTTGTTACAAATCCGATGATTTCATCCCCTGGAACTGGAGAACAGCATTTACTAAAATGAACTGCAACATCATGGATTCCTTGAACCACAATACCACCCTTAGACTTTACAAGACCTGGTTTATCAAACTTGATATCTGCAATGGTCTCAAGTACCTTTTCATCCGTCATTTCCTTGCGATTCTTCTTTGTGTGCTCTTCCTGAAGTTTATTAATGACCTGACCTTCTTTTAAGCCACCATGACCAACCGCTGCATAAATTGAGTCCCAATCACGAAAACCGTACTTTTTCATTACGATTTCCATAAATTCTGACTTTAACAAATCACTCATTACAATGCCTTTAGATTTGCAATAAGCAACTAGCATTTCTTTACCGCGAATGATGTTATCTTCTTTTAATTCTGTCTTAAACCATTGGTTAATTTTATTCTTTGCCTGTGTCGATTTAACAATGTTTAACCAATCTCTGCTTGGACCTTTGGAGTTATGAGAAGTGATAATTTCAATTCGATCACCATTTTGAATTACATAATCTATCGTAACAAGTTTTCCATTGACACGAGCTCCAACCATCTTATTCCCTACAGCACTATGAATGCTATAAGCAAAATCAATTGGATTCGAGCCTGCAGGTAGATTCTTTACATCACCCGTAGGTGTAAAGCAGTATACACTGTCAGAGAACAAATCAAGGTCATTTTTTAATAGGCTTAAGAATTCCTTATTATCTGATAAATCTCTTTGCCATTCCAGAATTTGACGAAGCCACGTTAACTTTGCTTCTTCCGTATCACGTGTATTCTTTCCATCCTGTCCTTCTTTGTACTTCCAATGGGCTGCAATACCAAACTCTGCGGTACGATGCATCTCAAACGTACGAATCTGAATCTCAAAGGGTTGACCATTTGGTCCAATCAATGTCGTATGCAGTGATTGATACATATTAGGTTTTGGCATAGCAATATAATCCTTAAAACGGCCTGGGATTGGCTTATATAACTCATGAATCACACCTAAAACTGCATAACAGTCCTTTACTGTATCAACAATGACACGTACTGCAAATAGATCGTAAATCTGGTCTAGGGTTTTGTTCTGATTTACCATCTTTTTATATATACTAAAGAAGTGTTTCACTCGCCCATTAATTTTTGCTGTAATGTTAGCTTCCTTAATGTGAGCGTCTACCTCTTCAACGATTCCCGTGATAAAAGCTTCTCTTTCTTCCTTTTTGGATGAAATCTTTTCATTTAAATCCTTATAAACTTCTGGTTCTAGATATTGTAACGATAAATCATCCAACTCGATCTTAATCTTGCTAATACCAAGTCGTTGAGCAATTGGAGCATAGATGTCCATCGTTTCTCTTGATTTTTCAAGCTGCTTCACCGGTGTCTGATATTGCATGGTTCGCATGTTATGCAGACGATCGGCTAATTTAATTAAGATAACACGGATATCCTTTGCCATGGCAAGAAACATCTTGCGCAAATTTTCCGCTTGTATTTCTACTTTATCCTTCGAATAATTTAACTTTGTCAGCTTTGTAACTCCATCCACTAATAAAGCAACTTCTTCTCCGAATTCTTTTGTTATTTCTGCAACGGTTAATACCGTATCCTCCACTACATCATGAAGAATCCCAGCAACAATCGTTTCTTTATCAAGTTCCAATTCTGCAAGTATAATTGCTACGCAAAGAGGATGGATGATATATGGCTCTCCTGACTTTCTTAGCTGATCTTTATGTGCAAAATTCGCAATTTTATAAGCCTTCTCAATCATCGACAAATCAGTCGATGGATGATAGGCAAGAATTGTACGCACTAAAATATCATATAACTCATCAGGGCTAGTAAAATCTAAAGGAACAAAACCAATTTTTCTGTCCCGTTCATAGATAATTCTATTGTCAATTCTATCCATACGTCAAGACCATTCCTTTCTCTTCGTGATTCTCTGGTGTAATTTATAATCACAAAAATACTTATCCTCTTATTATAATAACAATATCGCAAAAAATCAATCTTTTTGACATCAATAGCCTTAGCTATAGTATTTACAAAAATAAGGTATGCAAAACATCCAAACGAATTGAATGATTTGCATACCTTATTATTAATTACTTACATATTAATATTACTTCTCTATTAATATTACTTGCCTTCATACTTAATGACAGATGCTACATCGTAACCTTTTAACTTATCACAACCATGTAAACCTTCTAATTCCATTAAGAATACAATTTTAACAACCTCTCCACCAAGTTGTTCAATTAATTTAATAATTGCTTCGATGGTACCTCCAGTCGCAATCAGATCATCAATAATTACAACCTTTTGTCCTGGCCGAATCGCATCCCTGTGCATCTCAATAATTGCAGTACCATACTCAAGGTCATATTCCATCTCGATGGTATCACAAGGTAGCTTACCTTTCTTACGTACTGGCACGAAAGCTTTATTTAAATTGTAGGCAATTGGTACCCCAAAGATAAATCCACGGGATTCTGGTCCAACAACCACATCAAAATCTAACCCTTCTAATTGCTCCATCATAGCATCAATGGACATTTTTAAACTGTCCTTATTCTGAAGCACACTTGTGACATCACGGAAGA
Source organism: Bacillota bacterium (assembly GCA_023415655.1). Classification (GTDB taxonomy): domain Bacteria; phylum Bacillota; class Clostridia; order Lachnospirales; family Lachnospiraceae; genus Lachnoclostridium. Next base: position 8,307 of record JAEZKD010000106.1, read on the forward strand.
TGATTCCTTCTTCCGGGAAATCTGGGATGCTTCTAACATAATCTTTTAATTCTTTCATTGTCTTTCATACCTTTCTTCTCGCATCTTAAAGTGGTATCTTTTTCTAGTCCAACAGCTATTATAACACCATTTATTGGATTAGGAAAGTAAATTCTTATCTTTAGTTTACAATAATGTATGGATACCCGCCTTTCTTTTCATTGACTGCAAAAGAGATATCGGATAACTTCACTCGAATCGCAGGACGAACAGCATCATTTCTTCTACCCACAAAGTAGGAATAAGTTCCGCTACCATTCGTAAAGAAATAAGCAAACTGACGATCCATTCCAGGTGAGCGCAGCCACCAACAGGTATTCCCGTTTGTCTTATTTGTATATCCATCATTGATCGTTGCATATTTGGTATTGCGAACAATTCTTGAGGCACTTGCTTTATAAAACTGAGAATAAAAACCATAAGCTGGGTTCGTCGCTTCTTCAACCGATAGAAGATATACTTTATCTATCGTATCTTTTCCACCGCTTGTCCCCCACTCTTCATTGTCTTTCGTATGAATCTTATTCTCCAAAATGGCCTTCATTTCATAGTTGGTGAATGCTTTATTGATAAAGGTGTCATTAAGCCATTGTCTCATTGTACTAGTAGCCCAACTAACCTTTTTAAAGCTATCGTTAATATTCTTACTCTCCAAACCATATTCTGATAACAGTAATACCGAATCCTCAGTTACTTCAAGAACACGCCATAAGATTGGTTCGGTCCCATTGGTAAAGTTATTGTCTTGCTCATATCTTCCAAAATAGACACGATCTCCAACCCAATCGCTTTCTTCATTATAATCACTACCGTTTTGTGGATTGGATATTGGAATCGTCGGTTCCTTAACATCCACTACAATTGTCTGAGTCAACTGCGTTCCAGCAATGTCTGCATAACCTGTAATCGTTGCTTTTCCTTCTGCCACTCCGGTTACCATCGCATTCAATCCATCTGTTGTTACAGTTGCAATCAAGGGATCACTGGATTCGTAGCGAATTCCCGTAAACACACCATACGATAGTGCTGGAACTATTTTTGCTGTTTTCCCAACACTGATAAAGGTTGATTCTCTTTCTTTTAGAATTTGAGCTCCGTTCATAAAGAATTTGGTGGAGTAATATGTCTTTAATTTTAGATTACCAACTAAGACTTCTACTGGTGTTTCGTACTGAACAAATTCGTAGGTATTATCAGAATTTAGGTAGGTCACCTGAGAAACAATGGTTGCTTCTCCTTTTGTATTCCCTACAACAACACCCTTAATAACACTTGCAATCGGTTCATTTAAGCTATAATGTGAAACCTGTTTGACTTTCTTTCCACTCTCTTGAGGGATGCTAATTTTAATTGTATTCCCAACGTAAACCCTGATCCCCTCTAGTGTAACAACACTACTTGCTTTAAAATCCTGCATTGCTTTCTTCGGAGGCACCATGTTGCTAGGGGATTGCAAATTCAAAAAAACAAGTAATGCCATTAAAAATTTTGGTTTCCTCATGCTTCACTCCTTTTGCATTATTTTAGATCATTATAGGTTTCTAATAGGTTATCGATTGATTCGATTCCCAAACGTTCGAAAATTTTACCTCGTTCTTTTGTCAGTTGCATTGGTCTTTTGTTGTGGTACTTAAATGCCTTTCCCATAGTCATAGCCTTCAATCTTAATTGGCCTTTGATTGCTCTTAGAACCTCCATTCCTTTTTCTGTATTTGCTAAGATAAGACTTGCACCATTGTTATCAAACATTTCTTTGTCTATCTTCTCAATTCCAAAAAAGTCACCAAGTGTTAATTCTCCAACGCGATTTCTTACCAAAAAGCTACAATTGGAACAGCCAGGCATTGAAATATTATCATTCAGATAATTTCTAAAATAATTGTTTCTTCTAGCATTCACAGTCAATGGAGTTCGATCCTCAAATTCAAAGACAATACTTGCTTTATGAAGGAGCCAACCTCTACTCTTATCACGGAATTTCATATTCGTAATCTTAGAACCATATTTATCTGAGATATAATCCACATATTTTTTGAATACCTTTGGTGATGCTGCAGAATGACATAATAGATCAACTACTAACAAATTCTCATAGTCTTTTTCCAGGTATGCTTTTAATCCTGCACACTCACATGGCAATCCAGTAAATAATACAAAACGACCGTTTTCTAGGAATTGTTTTACTTTTGGATAAACTCCATCTAACTGAGCTTTTGCATATTTGACTCCATAGAATTTTTCTACTTCCTCTTTCGTCTCAGCTTGTCCATAGACAACGTTCATCTCTTCGTCATACGCAACGCCAAAGACTACACCTTGCTTTTCTTCAATTACATACTCTGTGAGTAATGGGAATACTCCACCTGACGTACATTTTCTTCTTTCACCATCATTAACATTCATTGCACAGAACGCTTTTGGAAATCCTTCCTCCATTGCAATCGTCTGTGGATTCTCCTTCTTCACACAGGCAGTCACACATTTATTACAGTTATTACAATTATCATTCACCTGAGGATAATAAAAGCCCTCAGAATCCGCAACCATTGTAATTGCATTTTCTGGACAGATTTCTTTGCATGCATAACAGCCACAACACTCACTTTTCATGATCTTTGGTGGTGCTTCAACTTCACAATCCTTCACCATAGGTGGTAGGCATTCGAAAAGGTAATTCGATGCATCTGTCTTTAATTGATGCAGGGTAGCATCTACCTTCTCACTATGCTTTATCTGATAGTCTTTTGTTATATCCATCTCTTCTTTTGCATAGTAATGCTCCATTAAGTCTAAACGTTTTACAAAACGTTTATTCTTTCCAGGCAACGCAGGACAATCCTGGGTAATAAATGGCTTGTGGTATAAGACTGCGAAGAATAAGCTCATAAATGAATCTGTGATTACAAAGCTTGCATTCTTTACCAGCGAAAGATACTCTTGTGGTGACTTTATATCTATAGTTTCCAACCGATTGTATTTTTTATCATCAATCGTTGCAATTAATTTCATATTATTACTTTTCGCATATTTGACGGCAAGGGGAACGAGTGTGGATCGATCACTCATACAATCTAAGAATACATAAGCTCCCCTATGATTCACTTCCATCGCAAGATCATCATAAGAAGCTTTTGATTGCAAAAAGAGCGCTTCCATAATCACTTCCTTCATTCCAAAACTACGTTGATAAAAATCTCGAAAGGCTGCTTCCTTTCCTTTCATATCAACAAATGCTTTATAATTTATCATCAAAAAGGTTGTAATATCAGAGTTTGCTGTATCACCAATCATGTCTTTTTGAAATTTAATGAGCTCCTCATCCTCTTCCATATTTATATATGGCTGTGCAAATGTGCAGTCAACATTATATTCACTTAAAAACTTCTTTATTGAATAAGCTTGTAATAGACTTTCGATTTCAGGCTTTTTATATCCTACTAACCCAACTTTCACACCTTTTCCTCCATTCTAATTCAAATATACCAAGACAATTTCACACTAAAAACCATATATAGATTTCTAATTAAGAAGGTTGTTCTCATGCTATGATACCACATACCCACCTCTCTTTGGAAGTCTTTTTATAAAGAACGAAAGCATTTCTATTCCTCAGAATAGAAATGCTTTCGTTCTTATGTTCTAATAATTAAATTGTTGCAATGTTAATCAAAGATAATTGTTCTAACTTTGCAGACTCTAAACTTGTTAACAAGGCATTGGCAGTATCCAGTGAGGTAAGGCAGGTAACCCCAGTCTCTATGGATACTCGACGGATTAAGAAACCATCTCTCGATTTATCACGACCAAGGGTCGGTGTATCAACCACAAGATCAATCTCATGTCCAAGCAATAAGTCCATAATCGTTGGAGATTCTCCATCTACCTTCTGTACCGGAATTGCATTGACACCATGCTCACGAAGTACCTTTGCTGTACTACGGGTTGCGTAAATCTCATATCCTAGTGCTTCAAATCTCTTCCCAACCGTAACTGCTTCTAGCTTATCTGCATCCTTAACCGTAAGAATCATCTTCTTATGCTTTGGTAGATTGATCCCTGCTCCAAGGAAGGCTTTGTATAAGGCTTCATCAAAGGTTTTTGCAATACCAAGACACTCACCAGTGGATTTCATTTCTGGCCCAAGGCCAATGTCTGCACCACGAAGTTTTTCAAAGGAGAATACAGGCATCTTAATGGCAATATAGTCTGCTTTCTTCGCTAACCCAGTTCCAAATCCAAGGTCCTTAATCTTAGCACCTAGCACAGCCTTTGCTGCAAGATCAACAATTGGAATTCCTGTCACTTTACTAATGTAAGGTACCGTTCGAGAGGAACGAGGATTCACCTCGATAACATAAACCTCATCATTGTATACAATGAATTGAATGTTGATTAATCCAATGACATTTAAGGATTTTGCTAGCTTTCTAGTATAGTCAATAATCACTTCTTGGATCGTTTCTGGCACATTCTGCGCAGGGTATACCGAGATACTATCTCCAGAGTGAATACCAGCACGTTCAATATGCTCCATAATTCCTGGGATTAGAATATCTTCTCCATCACATACAGCATCTACTTCCACTTCCTTACCCATCAGATACTTATCTACAAGGATTGGATGCTCTTGAACCGTACGGTTGATGATCGCCATAAACTCACGTACATCATCATCGCAAATCGCAATCTGCATTCCTGCTCCACCAAGTACATAGGATGGACGAACAAGCACTGGATATCCAAGTGCATTCGCGGCTGCCACCGCTTCCTCTGTTGTATACACGGTCTTTCCTGCCGGTCTTGGGATACCGCATTTTTCTAGAATTGCATCAAATAATTCACGGTCTTCTGCTGCATCTACATTCTCTGCGGAGGTACCTAGAATTGGAACTCCCATCTTAAGTAAGCTTTCGGTTAATTTAATTGCCGTCTGACCACCAAACTGTACAACAGCTCCGTCTGGTTGCTCTAAATCTACAATGTTTTCAACATCCTCTGGTGTTAATGGTTCAAAGTACAATTTATCTGCAATATCAAAGTCAGTACTTACGGTTTCTGGATTATTATTTACAATGATTGTTTCATATCCATTACGTTCCATCGACCAGGTTGCATGAACAGAGCAATAATCAAACTCAATTCCTTGCCCGATACGAATTGGACCAGAGCCCAAAACTAATACCTTCTTCTTCGTACGTACCTGTTCAATTTCATTCTCACTTCCAAAACAGGAGTAATAATATGGAGTTTCTGCTGCAAACTCAGCGGCACAGGTATCTACTGTTTTAAAGGCAGCTCTAATCTGATACTCTTCTTTACGAAGTTGCTTCACCTCTTCTAGTGTTTTGCCTGAAAGCTGCGCAATCACACGATCTGGATATTCCATACGCTTTGCTTCTAACATCAATTCTTTGGTCAAAGGCTCCGTAGCAAGACGTTGCTCCATCTCAACCAACAACGCGATTTTATCAATAAACCAAAAATCAATCTTGGTAATCTCATTAATTTCTTCCGCTGTTATTCCACGACGTAGTGCTTCTGCAATGACAAAGATTCGGCGATCATCAATTCGATATAGCTTTTCACGAATATCGTCAATCGTATCCTCTTCAAAGTCCCCCGTCTTCATCGAGTAAATGTTTTGCTCTAAGGAACGAACCGCCTTCATCAATGCACCTTCGAAGTTATTGCATATACTCATAACCTCACCAGTTGCCTTCATCTGAGTTGTCAATGTTCTCTTCGCCATAATAAATTTATCGAATGGCCACTTTGGTATCTTAACAACACAGTAATCCAAAGCTGGCTCAAAGCTTGCAACCGTCTTTAAAGTAATTGCATTAGGAATCTCATCTAAGGTATAACCAAGTGCTATCTTTGCCGCTACCTTAGCAATCGGATACCCCGTTGCTTTCGAAGCTAATGCAGAGGAACGGCTAACTCTTGGATTAACCTCAATAACGCAGTACTCAAAGCTATCTGGCTTTAATGCATACTGTACGTTACATCCTCCAGTAATCTCTAATTCTGTAATGATATTCAGTGCGGATGTACGAAGCATCTGATATTCTTTGTCTGATAGTGTTTGGGATGGTGCCACAACAATACTATCTCCTGTATGTACACCTACAGGATCTAAATTCTCCATATTACATACGGTAATGCAATTTCCCACTCCATCACGCATTACTTCGTATTCAATTTCTTTCCAGCCTGCAATACAGCGTTCAATTAAACACTGACCTACTCGACTTAATCGTAGACCATTCGTACAAATATCAACTAATTCTTCTTCCGTTTGAGCGATACCACCACCGGAACCACCAAGTGTATAAGCAGGACGTACAACGACTGGATATCCGATGGTATTGGAAAACTCAATGGCAGCTTTTACTGTCGTTACTACAACACTCGAAGCACAAGGCTCCCCTATTTTCTCCATTGTATTCTTGAATTCCAAACGATCTTCCGCTTTCTTAATGGTGAGTGAAGTAGTACCAATTAATTTGGTTCCTGTCTCAGCCAAGAATCCAGATTCCTCCAACTCCATTGCGATATTTAACGCCGCTTGACCACCAAGCGTAGGAAGTACACTATCTGGCTTTTCCTTTAAGATAATTTGCTTTACAACCTCAACAGTTAATGGCTCGATATATACAATGTCTGCGATATCCTTATCCGTCATAATGGTAGCTGGATTGGAATTAACCAATACAACGGTAATTCCCTCTTCCTTTAATGAACGGCAAGCTTGCGTTCCTGCATAATCAAACTCTGCTGCCTGGCCAATTACAATTGGTCCTGAGCCAATTACTAATACCTTTTTGATATCATTATTTTTTGGCATTACGCATTTACCTCCATCATCTGTAGAAACTCATCAAATAGGAATTCGGAATCCTGTGGTCCAGCACATGCTTCCGGATGGAACTGTACGGTGAAAATTTTCTTATTCTTATAACGAAGCCCTTCTATTGTTTTATCATTCGCATTAATAAATCTTGTTTGTGCAATTTCTGGAGCAATTGATTCCTCCACAACAACATACCCGTGATTTTGTGAGGATAAGTATACTCTTCCACTCTCAAGGTCTTTGACTGGATGATTCGCACCACGATGTCCATATTTCATTTTTTTGGTTTCAAAGCCATTTGCTAACGCCATCAATTGATGTCCGAGACAAATTGCAAAAATCGGTACGTCCGACTCATATAACTTTTTGATTTCTTTTATGATTTCAACACATTCTGCTGGATCTCCAGGTCCATTACTTAACATAATTCCATCTGGATTAGCTGCTAGAATCTCCTTAGCAGATGTATTTGCTGGATAAACCGTAACTTCACAGCCACGTTTTAATAGACAGTGCTCAATGTTTTTCTTAGTACCGAAATCCATCAGCGCAACTTTATAATGTTTCATGACACGATTATTGTCCATGGACAACTCATTTAGATATTGTACTCCCTTAGTTCCTTGCATACTTGCCATTGCTATCTCCCCAAGGCATACTCCGGCATATGTAGCTTTTTCTATTGCATCTTTTAAGGCTGGTGAAGCCATATAGGTCATTTTTGCTAGTTCAAAGTCGGTTGGCTTGAACTCTTTATGTGTTGTAACCTTTTTTTCTTTACAGGTTACTTTATTGACAACATCTGTCACTTTATATCCCTTTAGCTTAGCAATCACTTCCTCAAGATTATAGTTCTCATTGGTTGTGATCATACCATTCATTGTACCACTCTCACGCAAAATCTTAGTCAGACATCGAGTATCGATACCTGCAATACCAGGAATATCATGTTTCTTTAAAAATTCATCAATCCCAGTTTCACAGCGGAAGTTACTAGCTACTCTACTGATTTCCCTTACGATGAATCCATCTGGCCATGCACGCATAGATTCCATGTCGTTATGGCACACTCCGTAATTGCCAATGAGAGGATACGTCATAACAACTGCCTGTCCCGCATAGGATGGATCGGTTAAGATCTCCAGATACCCTGTCATCGAAGTGTTAAAAACGATCTCACTTATGACCTCTCTCTTAGAACCGATTTGCTTACCTTCAAAGACGTGTCCGTCTTCCAGAATAAGAAAAGCTTTCATATAAATCCTCCTATTGTATTTAATTAATTGTGAGATTTCCAAAAAATACTCAAATTGCTAAAATGATAGCATAAGAACCTAAAAATAGCAAGAGGAAAATTAAACATTAGAAACGTGCACAGAATATACTTTTTTCGCATACCATATCATGAATTCATATATGAGGGATGCTATGACAAGCAATCAATCGATACCTTCTCAAGCGATCAACTATAAACCAGAGGATCGCACTTTATATCAACGTACTAATATAAATCGTCCTTGGATAAAGTCGACACAAAGTAATATTGTTTATCCGATGAGTACAGAAACTCAATCTCTTGGTAGTCTACAAGTTTCTGTTACCTCTTCTGCTGATAACCGTCCAATTGAAAATGCTACGATTCTAATTACCATTTTGGGTGATCCAGCCGCTAGTCCTATTGAACAGTTAAACACGAATGCTACCGGAAAGACAAATACCGTAGATCTCCCAGCACCACCTCTTGATTATAGCCTAACACCTTCTGCTCCAATGCCATATTCTGAATATGCATTGACGATAAGTGCAGCTGGATATGAACCAGTAATCATCTCTGGCGCTCAAATTCTACCTACAAGAAGAGCAATTCAAAACATTGTACTCGACCCACTTCCTAGCAATTTACCCGGTACTGCTGAAAACTTTCCAATCGCAGACCATACCTTATACGGAGATTATCCTCCAAAAATCTTAGAGTCTGAGGTGAAACCTGTAGATTCCAATGAAATTGTATTAGCAAGCGTTGTGATCCCAGAATTCGTTATTGTTCATGATGGTCCACCAAGTGATCGATCAGCAACTAACTATTGGGTAAGATACAAAGACTATATTAAAAATGTTGCTTCCAGTGAAATATATGCTACATGGCCAGAACAGACCATCTATGCTAATGTTTTAGCGATTCAATCCTTTACACTCAATCGTGTATTTACCGAATGGTATCGTAATAAAGGTTATTCCTTTACCATTACTTCATCCACTGCTTATGATCATAAATTTATTCCAGAACGCAATATTTATGATACGATTGATCAAGCGGTTGATACTTTATTTACCAACTACTTATCTCGCCCGAATATCTTGCAACCAATCCTAACTCAATATTGTGATGGTGTCCGTGTTACCTGTCCAAATGTCATGTCACAATGGGGTTCCAAAGACTTAGGTGAACAAGGAATGACGGCAATTGAGATTTTACGTACCTTCTATGGAGATTCGATTTATATTAATTCCACCAATGAGGTATCTGGTGTACCATCTTCCTTCCCTGGCAATGATCTCACCATAGGCTCTTCTGGTCCGAGTGTATTACAGCTACAACAACAACTGAATAGAATTGCTGACGTCTACTCCTCGATTCCACACATCGCTGCAGATGGTGTCTATGGACAAAGAACCGCAGATGCAGTAAGGGCTTTCCAAAAAGAATTTGATCTTCCTGAAACAGGAGTGGTAGATCGAGCTACTTGGTATAAAATTAGTGCTATTTATGTTGCAGTAACAAGAATAGCAGAATATCAATAGTTTTGTATAAAAAAAGGGTCTGCACATCATTCAATTATGCACCAATAAGGTGCAAAGTTCCAATGATATGACAGACCCATTTGGTTTACTACCAACGAAATTGACAAGGAAACCGTTCATCTAAACGTCCAAAGGCATAGCCCTTTTCTGATATCATTTCTATAATCTTTGACAACGCTTTCGCTGTTACTTGATTCGTCTGCCCATCGTGAAGTAAAACTACTGGAAGCTGATAACGAGTCAAATCTCTTTTCACATTTTTCATAATGGTATAAGAAGAAGGTGTCCCCACCGAATCCTCTCCTGATACATTCCAATCATAATAAATAAAACCACGTCGCTCCATCTCTTCCACAATATCCTTACGAACACGTTTCGCTGAAGAATTATAGCTCCCACCTGGAAAACGATAAATATATGGTCTTTGTCCTGTGATTTCTTCAATGACGTTAAAAACCCTTTCATAATCTGCCAGGAATGCATCCACAGATGCGTATATCGTTCTGTAGTCATGGCAATAGGTATGTAGCGCAATCATATGTCCACGATCTGATATCTCTTTTAGAATCTCTTTATTTTTATCATTTAGTTCAATTTCTTCTCCAATGACAAAGAAGATAGCTTTGATCTTATATTGATCAAGAACATCAAGAACTTTTAAGGTATTCTCACTTGGTCCATCATCAAAAGTTAGATAGCAGATTTTCACTCCATCTTCAATCGAGTTCCATTCTGTTCTTGGATTTGCATATAGATTTGGATAACGATTCACATAATCGGGTGTTTTCTTCGATTCAATATCCTCACCAATTGCACCCTCTGCGCGTGCAATTTGATTTTCCAAAGTTACAAATACAGCAAGTTCCTCGTTAGTTCCAAAACTTATGGGCTCTTGTGATATCGCTTCTTGTGTATCAGCCCCTAAGATAAACCTCAATACAAGTATGATTAATATCACAAGCATTACGAGAATCATATGCCGTTCTTTCATAGATAAGCCTCACCATATTACTTCTTTACTATTTTATGCTATGAGAATCAGTATCCATACCTATATTTTGTATTTCTAGTAAATAACCCAAACTTCGTACATCATTATCTGCCTTATTGCCTGTGATTTGTAAAAACTTCATATGCGAAGTTTGAGTAAAATTTATTCAACCTCAACGGTCCAACCAAACGTGTCTTCTAATTTACCTAGTTGGATTCCTGTAATTGTATCATAGAGCTTTTGGCTAATCGGTCCGATTCCACCATCTCCAACCTGTAATACATGATCTTGAAAACGTAGATGGCCAACCGGAGAGATGACTGCAGCTGTTCCTGTCCCAAATACTTCTTCTAAGGTCTTAT
>JAEZKD010000136.1 GCA_023415655.1 Bacillota bacterium
GAAAAGATGCATTTAGTCGGTGTGGGGAAGGGAATAAGACCCGACTAATCGAAGGAAAGATGCATTTAGTCGGTATAGGGAAGGAAAAGGTACCCAACTAATTGAGTGAAAAGTTGATTTCAGTCGGTGTGCGAAGAGAGAGTTGTCTTATTAATGTTAATAGTAAGCGAATTGCGCGATTGATTATGTAGAGACACTGCTAGTAAACTACCGCCAGGCAACAGGTCTTGATTGTTCAAAGTTTGTATCTAAGATAGGTCATAAAAAAGCCTACATCAGAAGCAAAAATTCAAAGAAACCTTTGGACATTATCCTAAATATCTTGTTGCAGATACCAGATATGGTTCCTATCATAATTACCTTTATTGCGAGGAACATAGCATAGAAAAGTTCATGAAGTTTACCATGTTTGAAAAAGAACTAAGAATGAAAAGTATCATAATAATCCTTATCGTTCAGTGAATTTTAAAAGAGATTCACAAGGGAATCTCATCTGTCCGAATGGTAAGAAATTCAACTATAAATACGATAAACATGTGCGTGGAAACAAATATGGCTAAACAGAAGAAATCTATGAATGTGACAATAACGTAGGTTTTTAGAGAAAACTCAAAACAAGATGAGCTAGCAGGCTGGCTCACTTATCATAAATAAAAAACAAGGTGAACTAGCACGCTGGCTCACTTGTCATAAATAAAAAGTCAAGACCACCGGCTTAGTGGTTTATTATTATTGACTTACAACAAAGTGCCATAGCAACATTAACAGTTATCGCTATGGCATTTTGTTAGAACTGTTTTCAAAGTAAATCAAGTAACCCTATGCAACCTTACTTCTCTTCTTTGATAATACGTCAAAGGTTACAGCAGCCAAAAGAACTGCTCCTTTCACCACCTTTTGCAAATCGCTGTCAACACCCTTGATGGACATACCGTTATTGATTACGCCCATGAAGATAGCACCAATCACTACACCACCAACGGTTCCAACACCGCCATATGCAGAGGCACCACCAATATAACATGCACCAATTGCATCCAATTCATAGTTCTGTCCTGCGGAAGGAGCTGCCGAATTAAAGCGGGCAACACATACAAGAGCAGCTACTGCACTTAAAAAAGCCATATTAACATATGCAAAGAATAGTATTTTATTCGTATTGACACCACTGAGCTTTGCTGCTTTTTCATTGCCACCTAATGCATAAAGATAACGTCCTGGAACGGTCTTTGTTGTAAAGTAAGCATAAAACAATACGATAATAGCAAGTAAAATTAATATGGCCGGAATGCCCTTATTGTTTGCTAAGGAATAGGACATAGCCATAATAGCAGCTACAATGATCACCATTCTAATTAACATAGAGATTATTGTCTCTGTTGCATAACCTTTTTTCGCTTTATTCTTTCTTAATATCAACTGAACTGCGATATAGATTAAACTAATCACTACACCAACCAGAAGACAAAAGATATTGATTTTTCCATGAAATATATCCGGTAAATAGCTGTTAAATAAATTCAAATATTGATCTGGGAGTGCAGATACTGTTAAGCCACCTAAAATCATCAGGGCAACACCTCTCCACAATAACATACCTGCAAGAGTAACAATAAATGCTGGAATTCTCAAATAAGCAATCCAATAACCATGTATGATACCAATCACAACACCAACTATAAGACAGATAATAATTGCTAGCCATATATTCATACCTTTATTCTTGATTAAAGTTCCTGCCAGTGCACCTACCAATGCAACAACTGATCCAACCGACAAATCGATATTACCACCCGTCAAAATACACATGAGCATACCAATTGCAAGTATTACTACATAGCCATTTTGTAAGATCAAATTTGTTACATTTCCAGAAAGAAGCAGTTTTCCTTGAGTCAGTATCGTAAAAAAGATGGTAACTACAACCAAAATAAGGATCATCGTATTCTTTTTTAATAATTCTTTTGCCTTATCCATTTTATTCTCCTTTACTTGTTTTTAAGATGTGGCCCATGATAAGTTCCTGTGTTGCTTCATCTTTGGATACTTCCCCAACCATTTTACCTTCGTTCATGATATAGATTCGATCACACATACCTAGCAACTCTGGTAATTCTGAGGAAATCATTAAAATGGATTTTCCTTCGCTCACTAACTGATTAATAATACAATAAATCTCATATTTTGCACCAACATCAATTCCTCTTGTCGGTTCATCAAGAATCATAATATCTGGATCCGCAAACATCCATTTACTGACTAGTACCTTTTGCTGATTCCCTCCGCTTAGATTTCCAACTACTTGCTCAACGGAAGAACATTTTGTACGAAGCTTTTCTGTATATTCCTTTGCTAAACCCATCTCAGCATTCGCATCAATGATACCATGCTTACTTACCTTGCTCATCTTTGCTAATGTAGTATTGATACGGATTGAATTAGATAAAATTAGACCATTGCCTTTCCGGTCCTCTGTAATATATGCTAATTTGTTTTCGATTGCCTGTCTGGAGTTATTTAACTTCATCTCCTTACCATTGATCAGTAATGTTCCTGATATATTTACTCCATAGCTCTTCCCAAAAATACTTAATGCCAGTTCAGTGCGTCCAGCTCCCATCAAACCAGCTATACCTACTACTTCACCTTTTCTAACACATAAAGAAACATTATCTACTACTTTTCGACCACTATACAATGGATGATAAACACTCCAGTTCTTTACTTCCAGATTCGTTTCTTTGATTTCTATTTTCTCTCTCTTTGGGAAGCGATCTGTTATAGTTCGTCCAACCATTCCACGAATGATACGCTCTTCGCTAATCACTTCCGCTTTATTATCCAATGTCTCAATAACAGCGCCGTCTCGAATTACAGTAATCTTGTCTGCTACATATGAAATCTCATTCAACTTATGAGAAATTATGATCGAAGTTAAACCCGTCTTCTTTAATTGCAAAAGTAAATCTAACAATTTATGGGAATCTCTTTCATTCAGGGATGCTGTTGGTTCATCTAGGATGAGTAATTTTACGTTCTTAGCGAGTGCTTTTGCAATTTCAACTAATTGTTGCTTACCAACACCAATATCTTTGATCAGTGTTTTCGAATCTTCATTTAAGCCAACCATTCTTAGCAGTTCGTCCGCTTTTAGATAGGTATCTTCCCAATTGATGCAATAGGATGTTCCACGTTCATTACCAAGAAACATATTCTCACCAATTGTCATATATGGGACCAACGCTAATTCTTGATGTATAATTACAATGCCTTTACTTTCACTATCCTTGATGGCATTAAATTTGCACTCTTCCCCTTGGTATAGAATATCGCCTTCATAGCTTCCATATGGGTAAATTCCACTTAGTACATTCATTAATGTTGATTTTCCAGCACCATTTTCTCCAACCAGTGCATGAATCTCACCTTCCTTCACTTGAAGGTTCACATTGTCTAATGCCTTGACGCCGGGGAAGCGTTTGATAATATTCTTCATTTCCAATAAGATTGCTGCCAAGAGTACCCCCTCCTCTTCTTTTTCGATTATTACAAACAATACCTTTCTTTCTTGATACCTATATTTAAGCCAAGAAACATTTCTGTCTCTGATTTACCTTGTTTTTAGGGCATTTTCAATTCATAGGAAATCCATGAATTGAAAAAAGGTGTTGCATGATAGGCTGCTTAATGCAACACCTTTTGGAATTATTTATTCAACTGATCTTCGGTATAGTATCCAGAGTCAATTAATAATTCTTTATAGTTATTAGCATCTGCAAATACTGGCTTACAAAGGAAGGTTGGAACGATGCCTTTCCCATTGTCATAAGACGTTGTATCGTTCACAGGAACTTCTTTTCCATTAACAATTGCAGTAACCATATCAACTACCTGAGTTGCTAACGTACGTGTATCCTTGAAGATCGACATCGACTGTGTTCCCGCAAGAATGTTCTTCATAGAGGTGATATCGCAGTCCTGACCAGTTACGATTGGGAAGTTATCTTTTGTATAACCAGCATTCACTAAAGCATTCGTAATACCAATCGCGCAAGAGTCATTCGATGAATATACAACATCAAGCTTCGTTCCATCAGCATAATAAGCAGTCAGAAGATTTTCCATTCTCTTTTGAGCTTCTTCCGTAGACCAGTTTAATGTAGCAACATCTTCAAAACTCTTCTGACCAGATACAACATTTAATTTGCCATTATCTATGTATGGTTGTAATACGGCGATAGCGCCACCAAAGAAGTAACGTGCATTGTTATCATCCGGTGAACCTGTGAATAATTCAATGTTGAATGGACCAGCCTGATTCTCAAGATCTAAAGTATCAACAATATACTGCCCCTGAATAGTACCTACCATAGTATTATCAAAGGTTGCATAATAGGAAACTGCATCCGTATCCATGATCAGACGATCATAAGCAATGACTGGAATTTTCTTTTCCTTCGCTGTTGCCAATACTGTTCCAAGAGACCCGCCATCGATCGAAGCGATGACCAAGATATCGCAACCACCTGTAATCATATTCTCGATCTGGGATACCTGCGTTGCAATTTCATTGTTTGCGTACTGTAAGTCAACCGTGTAACCAGCTTTTTCAAGAGACTTTTTGATATTGTCACCATCTTGGTTCCAACGCTGTAAGTCTTTTGTAGGCATTGCAACACCGATCTTCTTAGTCTTGGATGAGGAACTACTATCTTTGTCTCCACAACCAACCAGTAAAGTAGCGATCAATGTGATACTGAGTAAAACGCTTAATAACTTCTTCATAAATATCCTCCATAAGTATTTAGTTTTACTACATGTATATACTGACAAAGATAAAATAGTACAATCCGTATAAAAAATAAAATAAGCCCCTTGAACAAGATCAGCATGAACTGATTACTTGCTAAGGAGCCTTCGTAGTTTCATATTATTGTAGATGTTATTCCTTTGATACATTCAAAAATTACTCTTCTTCTCTTTGAAAAACATCCAAAATTATCATTCCACCCTTTTTATCATATCCAGTAGCCCAAAGTTCCTGAAAGGAAAGCCAGTGAAACTTTCCATAGGTAGCGATTTTAACGTAAAAATCTTTATCAATTTTTTCATACCCAACAATTAAGAACCAGTGCCAGATTAAAAACTTATAATTAGAATTCTTATGCTTTAACAAAAGATAAGGTATGGCAATTCCGTTATCTATTTGTCTTCGTATCTCCAAAATTGCTTTTTCAACCTCCATAGTTCCAGAAATTCCTCGAATTTGCATATTAGCCTCATCTGTATCTTTTAAATACTCTCGAAAGCCATTTATGTACAAGTCTAATTTATCGATTCCTTTCAATCTCGGTCTTAAAAATGGTTTCATTCTCTTTGAAAAACTTTAGATAATCTTCTTTATTTAAATATGTTACATCATATGGATATAAATTGCTCTTACGATCATACAGTGCCATATTGATACAGATATCACATGCTGTGACGGCAGCACATCCACCTAGCTTCATCATAAGATCTCGAAACCAACTTTGATTTCCACCATATGAATTCTCTATTTGAAAATATGGTAATTCGATCTTCATTCTGTCCTCCTTTCTATCATCTTATGTCATAAGGCCCATGCTACAATCCATAAAAACTGTGTGCAAACTCTTCTAGTCTATCCAAAATAATATTGGAAGGATCTACCTCCTTAGATTTCAATTCTTTTATGACGTCCTTCATAAAGTCATCACTGCCTACAATATAATAAATAGCATTTTTTACTTCCGTTAATTCCTCCAGTAGCTTATAAAACTCGATTCTTGATTTTAACCAGTAATTTTTATAATGGTTACATTCTAGTTTTTCTAGTTCATCTCTATATAAATATTCACCAGTAGCATTAGTATTTACATTTATCATATAAGGAACATTTGTCATGTCATCAATATAGGTATGTATCAATGGTCTCATAGTCGCAATACCAACCCCCATCGATAAAAATATTATAGCCTGATTACAACGCTTTGCTTCAAGTACAGAACCCACTCTAAATATACCAATCTCGTCACCAACCTGTAGCTTTGACAATTTTACTTTGAATTGTGAAGAACTTCCTGGTACTTTTGTGCTGAACCCTAGCTTACCTTCTTTGGATCGTGTTATAAGTGACATATACCGAAATAACGTCCAGTCTGTTACCTCTTCCCCATCCATATAGTCCAGTCCAAATAGAGCATGAGAACCTGCATTCCAGTTCAATTGTCCAGGTTTTTCTAACAAGTATGTTTTCACATTGTTTGTTTCATCTATTATCTCAATGATTTTAACCTTATATTGTATCCTATATTGTATCATATTTTATCTCCTTAATGACTTGTATATCATTCTACCACATCTACTAATGATGTCTTAGCAATGATGTACGACTGTATTATACTAATACCCTTTACAATCTAGTATAAGCTGATAATAGAATAATCTCAATCAAAACCAAGCTAATTGTTAAATTTCCTCATTAAGTAGCCTTCATCACCCTTGCTATGTGAGCAAAACATACTCCGCTTAAATATTATGGACGCTGTTGTATGAAGTTATATCTGCCACATAAGTTAATTCCGAGTTGGACTCTCACCCATTAGAACGTGCGCCCGCTGTGCGCAAATAGAAAGTGCCACAAGCTCTTAAATTTGGCTTATGGCACTTCTTATAGTTCTCTTTGACATTCTTAGTATTAAGTAAGCACTTTTTAGTTTCATAATATATAGACCGTTTTTAAATATCCCCAACCCAATCATAATCGGTAATCTGATAAACATAATAATTCAACCAGTTACTATACAACGCATTCGCATGCGCTCTCCACATCAGATAAGGTCTCTCCTCTGTCTCATCATCCGGATAATAATTGACCGGTAACTCAATCTGAAGACCTTTCGCCAAATCACGCTTATACTCCTTATCTAACGTCACACGATCATACTCAGGATGCCCCATCACAAAGATCTGACGCCCTTCCTTCGCCATTACAATAAATACCCCTGCATCTTTCGAATCAGCAAGAATCGTCAATTCCTCATTCTGAAGAATCTCCTCTTTCGAGGTCTCTGTATGGCGACTATGTGGTGCATAAAAATAGTCATCAAAGCCACGAACCAACGGCTCTCTACGTTTTAATAC
>JAEZKD010000173.1 GCA_023415655.1 Bacillota bacterium
TTGATGATGGGATGTATCATTGGTATGCACTTGATATCGAACAGGTTTTTGATTCTCTGAACGAGGAACTCGATGGCTTAATACTTCAAAATGCAAAGGATGCATTTATGAATGGGTATAAAACTGAATTTAACTACACCAAAGAGATGGAATATTCACTCCCACTCATGAGACGGTTTATTGATTTGTATAGCTATGCTCGTCTAATTCGATGCGTAGCAGCAAAGTCTTTGAATGAACCTAATTGGTTACTTGAATTGAGAGAGAAACTAAATAATAGAATTCAAAATTTGGTCATGAGTATGACAAAAACTAAGTATTAATTTGGAAACTATTTATATCAGAACTTTAAAGGAGAAGAACTTATGTTATATCGAGAACTTAATTTAGACGAGTCAAACAAAATACGTGAAATTGATGGGGAATGCTATATCAATAAAGCATGGAGAAAAATAGATGGGATACGGCAGTTGATTGTAATTGATTGGACTGACCATGAACTACCGAATGGGCTATCCTGGCATATAGAACATTTTGAAAAATCTCTGATAGAAGGTGGTAAAGCGGTTGGTTGCTTTGACAATGATACTTTAATTGGATATTCTGTGGTTAATGCTAATTTATTTGGAACTTCTAAACAATATGTTTTGTTAGATCAAATATTTATATCAAAGAATTATCGTGGTAAAGGAGTAGGGAAAACGCTATTTCAGTACTCTTGTGAATTGGCAAGACAAATGAAAGCAAAAAAACTATATATTTGTGCTGGTTCATCAGAAGATACAGTTGCATTTTACTTTAAGTTAGGGTGTAAGGAAGCAACTGAAGTAAATCAGGAATTATATGAAATGGATCCAAATGATTTGCAATTGGAGTATGTACTATAAGTATTATTCATTCGTAAGGTGTACATATATTGTGTCAATATAGATTCAGAACGAGGAAAGAAAGTATTAATAATAGAAGTGCAGCTTATAAAAATCCCTTGATTACAAGGGATTTTTATGTGTTAAGCATAAGTTAGTATTTGTTTTTTTGAGATTCTGTGGTATTATTTGGTTTGTCCATAATGTGATTACCCTTTCATGTATGTTGGTTACTATTATGAATTCATATATGACAGAAGCTTTACTGGTTACAGTGAATCTACCGATCAACATAGGTTACTATGAAATTAAATATGTTGATTGATTCACCTTATATCACAAGATGAATACAAACTCAAAAGCTATATGATTAAATTACAAAGGGAGAAATAAATGTCGACAACAGATGAATTATTAAAGTTACAGCAATTACTTGAGAGTGGCGTAATTACACAAGAGGAATTTAGCGCAGCCAAAAGAAAAATTTTAGGAATCAACAAAGAAGAACACCCAAATGAAGCGCAATCTGCAATACATAAACATAATCAATCGATTGGGGGCAATGCTCATCACTCATTTATCAACCCTTCGGTATCGGAGTTTAAGAAGAGAAAAGGAATGAATGTACTTAGTATTATTTGTATGATATGTGCTGTCGTATATTTGCTAATGGCGATTGGAATGGGTAGCTTCATGTTGGGATTTGCATTTTTCTGTGTTATCCTCAGTTTTATGTTTAAGAAGTTATCCAAGGTACCAAAAGCATCAAAGTATATAGGCAAAAATGATACAGGTTTAAAGAAGTATCTATTTGTTATTATGAGTGTTGTAGCAGCATATGCTTGTGTCATTATGTTCATGATTAGTTCTGATCTTCCTTCAAATACTCAGGTTTCAACTAATTCTGATCCAACTATAACTGATCCAACTAAGAAAGAGAATGATGATAAAAAAGCTAAAAAAGAATCTGTTGAGGAAGAGCCTGATATTAATCTTAAAGATGATTATGAAAAAGCAATTTGGAAAAATCTTAACGATAAAGATGTTAAGCTAAAATATATCAATCAAGAAAGTGTTTATGAAAAAGGTGGAGATCAGTCTGTTTTTATAGAAATTTCAAGTGAGAATGATGAGAAAGTAGTTCAAGGTATTATTAGTGATATGGTTTCTATCTCAAAAGAATATGACATTAAAAAACCATTAGAGATTAGCATTGCAGACATTGATGATAAAGTAGGGGTCATGGTAATTGCAGATATAGACACAGAATGGAATGTGGTTATGACTTATGAAAGTCCTAATTATAAATCAGCTAGAAATCAGTGGATAAGCAGCCAGTTTAGTGCTTGGGACGGCTCACATAGTGGGTTAACGAAGATGATAAAAAAGAGTTTAAATGATGAAAAGTCATACAAACATATTGAGACAACTTACCGCAACTTAAAAGATCAAGAATCGATTGATGAAATCAATGAAATTCTTAAAAGTAAGGGTCTTAGTACTACAATTGAGATTGGAGATTTGTTAGTCATGACTCAGTTTACAGCAAA
This sequence comes from Bacillota bacterium, assembly GCA_023415655.1. Taxonomy (GTDB): domain Bacteria; phylum Bacillota; class Clostridia; order Lachnospirales; family Lachnospiraceae; genus Lachnoclostridium. Next base: position 2,417 of record JAEZKD010000173.1, read on the forward strand.
GAATGGATTTAATGCAACCATCAAGAGCATCGCTTATGGTATCGCAAGCTACGAAAGGAATAGTATTACATTGCTTTTTATTGAATAAAAGTAGTAAGGTCATCTGCATCTCGCAGATGACCTTTTTATATATTTATTGTTGTTGATGTTCATTACTACCTTTTCTAAAAATCCTAATATTTTGTTACAATATTCTTTGTCATCCGCAACATGTATTAAATCGCAATCTTTTACAATAAAATGCTCCCACGTATCTCGAATCCACAATTCTGAATTATCTGATAGTTCATATAGCTTTTTGGTATGATCGACTGGAACACTGGTATCTCCACTTGAAGCAATTAAAAAGATTGGTCTATTGTTGGAATTTTGAATCTGTGTCATTGGATTCATTGTATTCACTTTAGCAACACCAAAATTTGCGCAAAGTGCTAATTTAAATAAAGGCTTTTCTATTGTACAAAGGAAGTCTGGTACATTATAGTATTCTAAATTATCAATGAGAACTTCCTGGAACGTAGTATAGGTAGACATTGCTATTAATGCATTGATTTCCTCAAATTGGCCGAATGCATTGGTTGCAACTGCTCCACCCATAGAAACACCTTGAATCACAATGGGTATATTTTTATACCCGTTTTTACTTTTAATGTAGTCTATTGTTGCTTTAACATCTAGTATCTCATCATAGCCAAGACATATTTTATTTCCATCACTTCTACCATGACCTCTAACTTCAAGTAATATAGAAGCATAACCATTGTTCATTAGCAGCTTTGCATGGGGATAAAACTGTGTTATGGAAGGCTGTTGGATACCCGTCAAGAAGATAACAATAGCCTTTGGATTTTCAACTGTAATCTCAGAAGCCCATATATTAACATCGTCCTCTGTTACAAGTGAAAGTACATTTTCTCTCAGGTTAAAATCCGAAGCAGAATATGTCATTTGTAACAATGAATCATTATGATAGTAGACATATTGATTGGTCATAACATATATAATACCAAACGGGGCAATCAATAAGATTACTGCAATACTTATAACCCAAAATAAGACTGTTTTTGATGCTATCTTACATAATCTTTTCTTTGTGATTGCTCCTCGAGGAGGATATTTTTCTGGAAATAATACTCTTAGTTTTTTATTGATGTAGCTTAAGCACCATATACCAGCAAAAAGTATTGGAAGATATAGTAGTAAATATAGTAGATACAATACTGATGGAAAACTACTATAAACACTAGATTTACTTGCCATTTTCGTAGAAACAAGTATTAGTAAAATTCCTAAAATTAGAAACAGTAATATAGCAATAATAAATCTTATTACTTTTAATAAAAGGTACTTTTTCTTCATTCCTAACCTCCTATATTTATCCTTTACCCTGCATTATAACTCAGATTTTTGCATTTTGCAAAAAGACACCATAACTGGTATTTGTTGTATGTGATATAGGTAAATGATATAATAGTTAAAGACAATTAAGGGAGTTAAGACAAAATGAAGTGTGATGATAACCATTTCTAGAGATTATGAACATGTATAACTATGAATTATAAAAGTACGACTGGAGGAACTGAATATTGTATACTTCAATTTATGCGAAGGAAATACCTGTTTTGCTAAAACAACTAGCGAATACCGCTGAGATGCAAAGATTATCGAATATTGGTATGCACTGTGGATGCGAATACGCGGATCTTTTATTGTACCGAGGGGCAAGAATACCATATACTCGCCTGATACATAGCATAGGGGTTTCCAATATTGTTTGGAACTTTACGCACGACATACGACAAGCGATAGCCGGATTGTTACATGATATAGCAACTCCTGTGTTTGCACATACAATTGATTTTATGCAAGGGGATCATTTAACACAAGAATCCACCGAAGACAAAACGTTATTCATGATTGAAAACTCGAAAGAAATTACTGCATTATTGAAAGAAAATCATATTCGTATGGAAGAGGTTAGTGATTACCACCTATATCCTATCGCCGATAATGATACACCCATGCTTTCAGCTGACCGTTTGGAATATACAATGGGGAATGGGTTTTGCGTATATAATATGGAACTGGAAGAACTGAGTGACATCTATAAGGATTTGATAGTCACACAAAATGAACATGGGAACGAAGAACTCTGTTTTCGTTCCATTGAAAATGCAATAAAATTCACCAATCTATCATTGCGTAACTCTCACTTTTTTGTGTCTGATGAAGATCGTTTTTTAATGCAGTATTTGGCTGATATGATACGACTTGCAATTGAGAACGGTATCCTGCTACTGAGTGATTTATATTTAACAGAAAATGAAGTTATTCAGAAGTTGAATAAGGATAAGAAGTTATCTAACAGGTGGAGAAGGTATACTGAATTATCTGCCGTTTCATCTTCAGTGAAAAAACCGGATACTGAATATTGTGTAAAGATCTCGGCTAAAAAACGTTATATAGACCCGTTGGTGCTTGTAGAAAACAAAGCGATAAGACTTACAAAATTAGACATAGATATTCGAGACCAGATACAATCATTCTTAAATATTGACTTCAATAAATGGCTATTCGTAGAGAAAGCATACTAATCTTTGTTTTACATTATTTCAACAAGTTTGAAACGCAATTCTCATAAAATAGAAGGGGAAACCTAGAAATCAGAATTATTTATTACAGCAGGAAAGGGAAAAAAGCAGCCATAAGGATGGTATCGTGGTGAAAAATAAATAGAAAGTTTTCTTAGTTCTCGATAAAAAAGAGCAACTACTGAATCACAGGTAGGTTGGATGCAATCTACAAAGATAAAGAGAGGTTGGGGATTATGCACATATCAAAAAGAAACGCAAATTATATTGTAGAAGAAATCAGTCAGATTATTGGTCAAAAAATCAATATGATGAATGCGGATGGGATTATTATTGCAAGTAGTGATCGTAATCGTATTGGGGATTATCATGCTGCAGCGAAAACTTTGATTGATCAGAGACTTCAGGAGGTGATTGTTACTAGTGATGATCAGTATGAAGGGGCACGGCCAGGACTAAATCTTGCAATTAACTTTCAGGATGAGATTGTAGGTGTAATAGGTGTTACTGGTCCATATCTAGAAGTGGAGAAATACGGACAGATTATCAAGAAGATGACGGAAATTCTTCTTCTGGATCAATATTACAAAGAACAAAAAGAAATGGATAAACGAGCGAAGGAACGTTATCTTAATGAGTGGATGTTTGGTGAATCAAAAAATATCACACCGATGTTTGTAAAACTTGGCAATACCATGCAAATTGATATTACAATTCCAAGAAGAATCCTTGCCATTTCCTTTGTGTTCCAAGAAAAAAATAATTCAGTATTAGAGCAAAAGATGATCGATCGACTAGATAAAATAGTGAAAAATCACGTACGTGTTGAAAACCATAACATAATCTTGAAAGAGGGAACGGATTTGTTATGTGCAGTCAAGGATTGTTCTGATTTGGATATGCTTCTTTTGACTGAACAAATGAAGAAGGAAGTTGAGCAACAATATCCAGTCCAGTTTTGTTGTGGGATTGATGCAACATGCGAAGGTTATACTTCGATACATAACAGTGTAGTGAAAGCTATGAAAGCACTGAATACTTCAAAGCGATCCGTGCAGAAGGGAATCCGTTTTTATAAGAGTATTAACATGGAGATATTTCAAAGTGAGTTAACGGATCACATTAAGATTGAATACATTACTAGAATATTCAAGGACTGTACCTTGGATGAGATTGATCATTGGATTGGGTTATTAAATGTATTTTATGAAGAAGAAGGATCGATCGCATCTGCCGCAGAACGATTATTCATCCATCGAAATACACTTCAATATAAGTTAAATAAAATCAAAGAAAGAACCGGATATGACCCTAGATCAATCCGATATTCTTCGCTTTTTTATAATGCAATTCATTTTTATCAAGATGTTCGAGATCAATTGATATTTTAGTGAATTTGTACATTAATATTTTAAAATAATACATTTGTATATGCAGTATAACAATAAAAGAGATGTTTTTTTGGCTTAGAGAACATATACGATTGAGAAATAGAAAGCTATAATGAAATTACAAAACGACGTCGTAAGAAAAATAGAAATGGAGGATTTGTATGTCAGGTATTTCATTAATCATAGCATTTATTATCGCTATCGTCATTATGATCTTAGCAATCTCTAAGTTCAAGATTCACCCATTCCTCTCAATTATGTCCGTATCTTTATTATTAGGTTTGGTAGCGGGGATACCTTTAGTCGATGTGAAAGTGGATGGTGTAGTTAAAACGCAAGGCTTGGCGACAGTAATTGGTGCAGGATTTAGTGGTACGTTTACTAGTATTGGTATCGTAATCATCTTAGGTGCTTTAATTGGTACCATACTTGAAAAGACAGGTGCAGCACTCAAACTTGCTGACATGACCGTGAAGCTGGTTGGCAAGAAGAGACCAGAATTGGCAATGTTATTGATGGGATGGATTGTTTCGATTCCAGTATTCTGTGATAGTGGATTTGTTATTTTAAATCCAATTCGTAAAGCACTCGTTAAGAAAACAATGTGTTCAAGTGTTGCAATGACAGTTGCATTATCTGGAGGTCTTTATGTATCGCATGTAATAATCCCTCCAACTCCAGGACCAATTGCGGCAGCTAATACCTTAGGTGTAGGCAATAATCTTTTACTAGTAATTGGAATGGGTGTTCTTTGTTCCATATTCCCATTAATCGCAGGATATTTATATGCAAAATACATAGGTAAAAAAATAAAATCAAATGATGAAGCAGGTATGGATAATGGAGAAGTTGTACAATCCTATGATGAGTTAGTTCGTAGTTTTGGTAAACTTCCAAACGGATTTATGTCATTAGCTCCAATCATTGTACCAATTCTTTTAATGGGTATTGCATCGATTGCAACCATGGCTAAGATGACTGGAACACTGGCTAATATACTTAACTTCCTTGGAACTCCTATTATAGCATTAGCAGTAGGTACTATCTTTGGTGTATTCACGCTTGCCTCTGCAAAGAAAATGGATAAATTCCATGAGTTAACAAATGATACGCTTAAAGTGGTTGGACCAATCCTCTTTGTTACAGCAGCAGGTGGTGTACTTGGTAAAGTGATTGCAGTATCTGGACTTGTTACTTTCATTACAGATAATGCTACAACGTTCCAAGCAATCGGAATTTTCTTCCCATTCATATTATCAGCAATCTTAAAAACAGCACAAGGTTCTTCGACGGTTGCAATTACGACAACAGCCGGTATCTTAGCACCGATGCTTCCAGCACTTGGACTTGATACAACCATTATGTCTGTACTTACCGTTATGGCAATTGGAGCTGGATCCATGGTAGTATCTCATGCAAATGATAGCTATTTCTGGGTGGTAACTAACTTTGGTGCATTAACACCTGAAAAAGGTTATAAAACACAGACTGTGATGACGTTGGTTATGGGTGTTGCTGCAATTCTACAGATCTTTTTATTAACGTTGATCTTTTAGTATAGAAATATAATTGACAGAAATTAAGGTGGGGCTGTCGCATATTTCGATTTTACGTCTTATAAGATACCATATTTTGTGACTTAACCACTCCATTCCCAAATATGGTATCTTATGAGACGCGAAGTCTGAATATGTGACAGCCTCATCTAGTAGAATAAGGAGGAAACATATGAGTAAGTTCTTGTTAATCCCTGATTCCTTTAAAGGAACTATGAGTTCGGAAGAGATTTGTTCCATTATGGAAAAAGCCATACGACAAAATCATCCAACTTCTGAAATTATCTCTATTCCTGTAGCTGATGGCGGAGAAGGCAGTGTAAATGCATTCTTAAAAGCTATGGGTGGAGAACGAATATCAACCATCGTAAAAGGGCCTTATTTTGAAGATATGGAAGCCTTTTATGGTATTGTGGAGAATGGAAAAACAGCAGTGATTGAGATGGCGGCTTGTGCCGGATTACCACTGGTTGAAAATAGACCGAATCCCTCATTAACAACAACCTTTGGTGTAGGACAGTTAATGGAAGATGCAATCTTAAGAGGTTGCAAAAAAATCATTATGGGTCTTGGTGGAAGTTGTACGAATGATGCTGGTACGGGTGCAGCGGCAGCGTTAGGTGTAAAATTTATGGATCAGAAGGGAAACTCTTTTGTACCAGTGGGAGGAACCCTATGTGAGATTGCACACATTGATACTTCTAACCTTCTTCCAGCATTAAAGGAAATAGAACTAGTTACCATGTGCGATATTGATAATCCTCTACACGGAGAAAATGGTGCTGCATATATTTTTGGACCTCAAAAAGGGGCTTCCCCCGAAATGGTGAAAAAGCTAGATGAGGGGTTAAAGCATTTGGATCAAATGCTACAAAAAGATCTGAATCAATCCTTGGCTCAAATTAAGGGAGCTGGTGCAGCAGGCGGTATGGGCTGCGGTATGGTTGCATTTTTTGGTTCTAATTTACAAATGGGAATTGAAATCGTACTTGATACAGTGAAGTTTGATGAGCTACTAAAGGATACAGATTATGTATTCAGTGGAGAAGGGAAGATTGATTCACAAAGTATTCGCGGAAAGGTTGTGATTGGTGTTGCCAATCGTACCAAAAAGGCGAACGTTCCATTGATTGCTATTGTTGGTGATATCGGTGATCATATTGAAGAAGCCTATGAAAAAGGAGTTAGTGGAATCTTTAGTATCAATCGCGTCGCAGTGGAATATAAGGATGCAAGAAAAAGAGCAAGAGAAGATTTATTTTTGACGGTTGATAATTTAATGAGATTTATGAAGCGAAAGCATGGGTTGTGACAATCTAATTTGTTAGAAAATCTTAACTCTGACAAAAACAATCATAATGTTGGGAAAAGTGTTGACAATAAGTTTTGTGTAACTTGGACCAGGAGTTTAAAATGACTTTGATAGGAAGAAATTCAATCCAGTTTGGAAGAGTTTCTTCCTTATTTTTATTCTAATGATTAGTGCTAGTGATCGATCTGATATGTTATTTATTCTGGAGCTCGTATGCTTATTGTAGTTTACTCAGTATGCCTTCTGTAACCACTCATCGGTGAATGAATGGGTAAATAGGTGCAAGATGATAACCTTTCTCAGTTACAACGAAGAATATTGCTACAGGGAAGGATAAGATTTATAATATCGTATTAGCTGATAATATTTTCCACTGAATAGAATACAATCAGTAATTCTTACTGACAAAAACTAAGTGGAATCGCAATAGGAAAGGATTTTAAAATGAATATGAATTCTGTGAGGTGTGTTACTGGTGAGGCTCACAGCAAGTTGATTTTAGTCGGAGAACACGCAGTTGTATATGGACAGGCAGCCATTGCAATACCGTTTCCTCTAAAAATTCGAGCACAAGTTAAAAAAAGTGTTGGTGAAATTATGATATCCTCACTTTTGTATACTGGAATCATACATGATATGCCAAGCGAGATGAACGGGATATCCGAATGTATCAAAAATGCTCTCATGCATTTAAATAAACCTTTGAAAGATCTACATATTTCGGTTAATTCTGAGATTCCTTTGGGACGTGGACTTGGCTCAAGCGCTGCAGTAGCCACCGCTATCGCAAGAGGAATTTTTTTATATTTTAATGAAGAGTTAACTCAAGAGGAATTATATTCCCTAGTCGAGATTTCAGAATCTCATGCACATGGAAAGCCAAGTGGTATCGATATGATGGCAGTAGCTAGTAATTCACCGATCTATTTTAAGAGACAGGAGGGCGCTTGTTCCTTGAACGCTCCAAAATCTTTATTTATGGTAGTGGCTGATAGCGGAAAAATAGGAGAGACAAGAAGAGCAGTTGAATTGGTGAAACAGAACTGCTTGATTGACGTTATCCAAATTGATGCCACGGTGAAACGAATTGGTAATATCACAGAAAGAGCAAAAGAAGCAATCGTAGCGGGAGAATTAACAACTCTCGGTACTTTATTAAATCAGAATCAACAGGAGCTTAATCTTCTAGGAGTGAGCAATGAGTGCCTTAATCATATGGTTGATGTAGCATTAAAGGCTGGAGCAATCGGTGCGAAGTTAACTGGTGGTGGTATGGGTGGTTGTATGATCGCATTAGCGACTACAATGGCAGATGCAGCTGATATCTCAAAAGAGTTGTTAAAGGGAGGTGCTGCTAAGGCCTGGTACTTTTCTACCGATGAAGAGGTAATATACGAAGCTTATCTGAGGAAGGAAGGAGAGAGTCTATGAAGGCAACTGCAAGAGCCAATACGAATATTGCATTGATTAAATATTGGGGTAAGCGGGATGAGAAACTATTTCTACCAATGAATAGTAGCCTATCGATAACTCTCGACCGTTTTTACAGCACAACCACCGTTGAATTCTCAGACAACTTTAGTGAGGATAAATTTATATTAAATGATATACAAGGAAGTGCAGAGGATTGTATGAAAATCTCAAACTTCCTTACTAAAATTAGAAATATCGCAGGGACCAATTTATATGCCAGTGTCATCACAGCAAATAATGTTCCAACGGCAGCAGGGTTTGCCTCCTCAGCCTCAGGATATGCTGCGTTAGCAGCGGCAGCAACAAGGGCATTAGGACTAGAACTCAGTAATGAAGAGTTGTCAATGATAGCTCGACAGGGTTCAGGGTCTGCTTGTCGATCAATCTATGGTGGCTATGTCGAATGGGAAATGGGAATGAGAGCAGATGGAAGAGATTCTTTGGCAAAGCAGGTGTTGGACGAGACAAAATGGAAGCTTAGTATTCTATCTGCAGTCGTAGCTCGTGGACAAAAAAAGGTGTCTAGTAGGGAAGGTATGAAGAGAACCGTGGAGACCTCTCCATATTATAAGGGATGGCTAAAAACGGTGGCCTATGACTTAGAAGAAGCAAAGATTGCGATTGAACAAAGAGATTTTGAAAGACTTGGTGAGGTTATGGAGAGAAATGCTCTTAAGATGCATGCTACCATGCTATCAGCAAAACCACCGATTCTGTACTGGGAAAGTGGTACGGTGGAGATTATGAATTGCATTACACAGCTTAGACAAGAAGGAATATCCGCTTATTTTACAATCGATGCGGGAGCTAACGTTAAAGTTCTTTGTCTTCCTGAGTGTGAGGAAGAGGTTAGGAACGCTTTGTTGGAGCTAACTGGTGTTCAACAGGTGATTACATGCTATCCAGGTCAAGGGGTAAGCTATTTGACAGAAGGATCGACACGTAGAACTTAATTAGGTTTTAACAGTAGAACTTACACATAGAACATAATTAGGGATTATACAGTAGGACGAATTTGACAGAAAGACCTACACGCTAGAATTTACTTAATTGGAATTATCGATAAGACTTAACATAACAACATGCTAGGTCTTAATAAATATACATATTAAATGGAATTACAGTAATCGAAAAAAAGGAGTTAATGTATGAAGAGATTACCTATAGAAAATAACGAGCAAAATCATATCAAAGATAACCCCAACATAGAAATCTGGGAGGATCTTGTTTGCATCAAAGATTTACTACTTGCATTGTTCATCTGTGTTAGCACAACCTTTACTGGATATTTTATAGCACCGAGTGAACCTCCAAAACCACTTTTCTTTGGATTGATTGGTACTATAATTGGATTTATCATTACCAGTGTTATCATAAAGCCTAAAAGAGAAATGATTGAAGGCGAAGGGAGGGACTAGAGTGGATTTTAATATTATCATTCAAATGTTATTAGCTTCCTGTATTGCAGCTGTTTTATACACGATCATTGGGGCTTGCCCAGGTGCTGATGAAACGGCAACCATTGCTCCAATCACCTTAGTGCTTGTATTATCAGGAATGGAACCAGTGGTAGTTTTGGCCTTCTTTATCTCGGCAATTGTAGCGTGTAAGCTAATTGATGCCGTGCCTGTTTCAGTAGCTGGTATTCCAGCAGGAGTGATGTCAACACCAATGGTTGAGCATGCTATGATATTAAAAAAGAATGGACTTACAGATACTAGTATAAGAAAAATTGCATCAGGAGCAATCATTGGAACGCTTGTTTCGATACCGATAAGTCTTTTACTTGCGAATGCCTTGATACCTTTTGCTAATGTTTTAAAGGAATACGGCGATATTGTTTTCTTTCTTGGTGCTATCTTATTAGCACTGATGAGTAAGAATCGCTGGATATCTTTAGCAGCGATTCTCCCCTTTGCACTTTTAATTCAAGGCCTACGTTATCTTTATTGGGAGATTGGGTCCGTACCAGAAGGTACGAATGTATTTACATCATTTTTCTTAGCAATTACGATAGGACCAGTGATTTTAACTCTCTTTGAACTCTTAAATAAAGATAAGAGAAATGAGATGAAGCGTTATGATAAAAAATCAATTTATCTAAAAAAACAAGAAGAGGGAAGCAAATTTCCAAATCCATTAAAAATATTAACAAAGAAGGAAATAGGAACAAGTGTGGTGGCATCCTTGATCGGATGTGTTACGTTTATTCTAAGTCCAGTGGGACTTACAATTTTCTTTGGAGAACTGTTTTCTAGTAGAGAAAAAGATCCAATCAAAAAAGCTTCTCTAGCAGTTTCTTGTATGGAGGCGTTGGCCCAGTCCACTTATATGGCAGGGACCTTGATCCCTTTAATTGCTCTTGGAATTCCTTTATCTCCAGTCGCCATTGGACCTGCGAATCCACTCTTTGTGGCAGAACCAGTATTTACACTCGAGAAGAATATGCATCACTTACTATCTAGTGGTGATTTTATCTGGGCCACTTTGATTGGTGCTGGAATTGCTGCCACCTTTACATATTTTATTGCTGTAAGATATTCACGACAAATCTGCTCTTTTGTATTTAAGAAAATACCACAAGAAGCACTGCTTGGACTATTTATTAGTCTTGTGCTATTACTGGCCTTCATGGATGGTGGAATTGTGAACATGATCGGTGTGCTTTTAATTGGAATCGTAGCAGGGGTTCTTTATCGTTTGGGAGTCAATTATGGTGTATTATTTATGATTCTTTACTCTGCACCTTGGATTGTCCAGGCATTTTAGGAGTCATCGTAACAGAAAGGAAAAACTCATGATCAACTCAGGATCTATCATAAAGGTTCCAGGTAAGTTAATGGTTGCAGGAGAGTATGCTGTATTAGAATCAGGGCATAGAGCTGTAGTGGTTGCAGTGAATCGTTATATCACAGCAACAATAAAACCATCATTGTTCAATGAACTTTCTCTCCCTCAATTAGGCTTAGAGGGCATTACCTGGAATTATGATGAGAAAGGAATGGAATATTATTTAAGGGATGATCGTTTATCCTTCGTTAAAAATGCAATGAGTACGGCATTTGATTATTTGCAAGAGAAGGGAATTCAGCTACACCCGTTTCAATTGCAAATAAAAAGTGACTTAAATGATCCAGTGACTGGTAAAAAATATGGGCTCGGTTCCAGTGCAGCTATCGTAGTATCTGTTATAGCTTCTATCTTAACATTACATGGAGAATGGGAAGCTTACGAGCCTAATGAGGCTTTAGAACATCAGAATGATGAGTTTCTGATCGAGGATGAAGTACGCAAGAAAGAGAAGGCTTCTTTTACGGATAAGTCTCTTTTGAAGCTATTTAAACTTTCAGCGATTGCTCATGTTAAAACACAAAGAAATGGATCAGGAGCTGATATCGCTGCTTGTGTATATGGAGGATGGCTTCAGTATGCTACTTTTCGCTCCAAATGGCTTCTTTCTGAGCTGGCTAAGGATAGTAGTATTAGTAATCTACTTGAAAAGCCTTGGGAAGAGCTTGTGATTAAAAGGTTATCTCAACCAAAAGATCTTAAACTTATGGTTGGTTGGACGATGGAGTCGGTTGGAACAGCATCAATGGTAAAAAAGATAGAAGCTTTTCAACAGGAAAATAGTAAGATTTATCAAGAATTTTTAGATAAGAGCTTTACTTCGGTATCAGCTCTTATCGATTCTTTTAAAAAGGACGATATCAATAAAGCAATGGAAGCTCTTTTTTTAAACCGTACAGCTCTGTTGGGTCTTGGTGAGCGAGCAGGGGTAGAGATTGAAACGAAAAGAATTAAAACTCTTTGTAGGATAGCAGACCAATTTGGAAGAGGAAAATCCTCTGGTGCAGGAGGGGGCGACTGTGGAATTGCTTTTATCCATGGAGATGAGAAGGTGAAGGCTCTATGGTTAGAGTGGAAGGAAGCAGGAATCTTACCACTTGATTTATTAGTTGCACAAAAAGGTTGCACAGTATTACAATGATAACGTACGGAAAGGCGGAACAAATGACAGAGTATATTATTAAGGTTGATGAATTGGATCATGAATTAGGTTCTATTGAAAAGATGGAAGCACATGAAAAAGGAATTTTGCATCGTGCATTTTCGATTCTAGTATTTAATTCAAAAAAACAATTGCTATTACAAAAAAGAAATCGAACGAAATATCATTCTCCAGGTTTATGGAGCAATACTTGCTGTAGTCATCAAAGAATGGGTGAAACCTTGCAAGAAGCGATCGATAGAAGGTTAGTGGAGGAGATGGGATTTCACTGTGAATTAAAGGAAATATTTCATTTTGTCTATCAAACGGAGTTTGATAATCAGCTAATGGAGCATGAATTTGATCATGTCTTTGTGGGTCATTATGAGGGTGAAATCAATATCAATGAAGACGAGGTTGAGGAAATTAAATGGATTACCTTAAAAGACTTACAGGAAGATATGAGGAACAATCCTCAGTTATATACCTTTTGGTTTAAGATATTAATGGAACGACCAGAGATTAAAGATTATTTAGAGATCGAATCAGAATAATCGATTCACGTTAGATAGATGCAATAGAAAGGGAACTATAGTCTTAAAGTAGACTATACAAGAAGTAATTACAATGGATAGAATTATGTCAATGAAAAAGGAGCCACAGGATACTACGGTAGTGATTGGTATGTCAGGAGGTGTGGATTCCTCCGTGGCTGCGTTACTGTTAAAACAGCAGGGCTACAAAGTAATTGGTATATTCATGAAAAATTGGGAAGAAGAGAACGAGTTCGGAGAATGTACAGCAACGAAGGATTCTCAAGATGCAAGGAAAGTCTGTGATGCTTTGGATATTCCATTTTATACAGTTAATTTTGTAGATAGATATTGGAATCATGTTTTTTCTTATTTTCTTGACGAATTAAAGAAAGGAAGAACGCCGAATCCTGACGTTTTGTGCAACAAAGAAATTAAATTCAAAGCATTTTTAGATTATGCAATGAAGATAGGAGCAGATTACATAGCAACAGGACATTATGCAAGAGTGGAATATGCGGACGGAAACTATCATTTACTGAAAGGTATTGATTCGAATAAGGATCAGAGCTATTTTCTAAGTATGCTTGGACAAGAACAGCTAGCAAAAGCGTTATTTCCTCTTGGTTCTATGGATAAAAAAGAAGTAAAGGAAATTGCAAGAAAGGCTGGTTTTTCTACTGCCTTCAAAAAAGAAAGTACAGGAATCTGCTTTATTGGAGAACGAAATTTTAAGACCTTTCTAAAGAACTATCTGCCTGCTATGCCTGGGGCCATTAAGACCTTAGAAGGAGATGTGGTTGGGCAACATGAGGGACTTATGTACTATACCATGGGACAAAGAAAAGGATTGGGTATCGGTGGACAGGGGAACGGAGAGCCTTGGTTTGTGGTTGATAAGGATTTGAAGAAGAATGTGCTATATGTGGTTCAAGGTGAGACGAAAGAATTATATTCAAAGTCAATCACAGTAACGGATCTGCATTGGATTAGTAGTATACAACCGAAGGATGAATTTGAATGTATGGCAAAACTTCGTTATCGACAGCCAGATCAAGGGGTGAAAGTTCGCATTACTTCGGATCGTACCTGTGAGGTTATCTTTGACCAATTGGAGCGTGCAGTTACACCCGGTCAGTTTGCAGTGCTTTATGATGGAGATGAATGTCTAGGTGCAGGTATTATTGATCAGGTTTATAAATAGTGTATTTCATAAAAAAAGCCGTTAATCCTTATCATCAAGGATAAGCGGCTTTTTTAACCTATGATGTTCATGTAATTTAATTGACTTCCATTTCCGAAAATAGTATGATTGTGGGAAGATTATACTGGATTTGTGAATAAGTTCTAAATGATATTTGAAATCGACGAATGGCCAAAGATTAATTGAAAAAAGTAGTGTTACAGGAGGACTTCATGATATTTACAGGGTTTAAGTTTGGTTTGCTTTTACAACTTGCAATCGGTCCTATGTGTTTGATGGTATTTAACACCTCAGCAAAGCATGGCCTTTTTACTGGATTATCTCTTGTTTTAGCTATTGCACTCGTTGATTCGCTTTACATAACCTTATCAGGCTTTGGGGTTGCCACTATAATCAATACGAATAAAGTTAAGTTTGTAATCAAATTATTTGGTAGCTTAGTGCTTGTAACTTTCGGTGCAAATATAATTGTGGGAGCATTCAACATATCCTTATTACCGAACCTTACTCTGTTTTCCGATGTATCTGAGCCAAACATATTTATTCAAGGTCTATTATTAACAGCCTCCAATCCATTAACGATAATTTTTTGGAGCGGTGTGTTTTCTACTCAGATGATTGAAAAAAATTATAACAAATTACAACTTTTCTATTTTGGGATCGGATGCGTCCTATCAACACTTGCCTTTTTGTCTATTATTGCTGTTTTGGGTACTGTATTGAGTGGCTTACTATCATTAGTGGTGATACAAATTTTAAATGTATGTGTTGGCATTCTATTGATTTATTTTGGTATTCGTTTGTTATTTAAGAAGAAGTAATTTGTTATATTATGGATGTATGATAAATCGCTGTCATCATTTTAATTATCATTGTGCTTCGAATAAACTTTATTTATTAATATAAGCAAATATGATTTGGGAGGAGATATTATGAAGGATTTTTATGATGTAGTAAATGCAAGAAGATCCATTAGAGATTTTGATAACGAGAGCATCGAAGATGAAATCATTGAAAGAATTATTTCAGCAGGAATGAAGGCACCTACCAATGATCACATGAGAGATTGGCATTTTATTGTTATTAAGGATAAGAATATTGTTCTTAAATTAATTCATAAAATACCAGAGAAAATCTCTGATGAGGAGATTGCTACAATCTTACGAGATTGGAACTTAAAGGATGCTTGTCAACAAAATGCTTACAAAGATGCAATTCCTAAACAGTATCAAATGCTAGCCAATGCATCTTGTGTGATTATTCCGTTGTTGAAGCAAAAGACAGACATTCTACATCCTGAAAATCTTTCTCATTTGAATGGGTTTGCATCTATTTGGTGTTGTATTGAGAATATATTTCTTGCAATCACTGCTGAGGGATATTCCTCTGTATTACGTATTCCATTAGGAGATGAGGGGGAGTGGGCAAGAAAGGTATTAAATTTCCCAGAGGATTATCTTATGCCATGTTTTATTGCTGTCGGAAAAGCAAGTGCAAATGCGTCTTCTGTAAAGCAAAAAGAATATTCGCTTGCTGAGCGAATACATAAGAATATTTGGTAGGAATATAGGACTAGATATTAAGAGTAATTTGTAATGGCATTTATATACACTAGTAATGTTTAGAAATAAGGGGGGATAAAAAATGTTGAAATTACAGGATTACTTAAAAGATCCATGTTTGCTATCATCTATACCATATTGGAAGGCAAAAATTATTAAATTACCTAGTAATTTTAAGGTAATACATGAGAAAGATTACTCTATACAACTTATCAGTGATTATACAGATGAAAAGTATTTTCGTCTTGTGCATGATCTAAAAAAAATAGAAGTAATTAACTTAGATGGGTATGAAATTGTTACAGCGCGAGAAGAGGATGCGAACATAATAGTTTCAATAATTAATGAAAGTTATGAGGATTTACAAGTTAATTTATCACAAATTCAAGGTTAGGGTAGATAAATTGGAGGAAGTACAA
>JAEZKD010000290.1 GCA_023415655.1 Bacillota bacterium
TTCCACGATCACCACGTGTTAAATCAAAGCTAACTCTTTGACCTTCATCTAATGATTTGAAACCATTAGTTGCAATGCCAGAAAAATGTACGAATACATCATTGCCAGTACTTTCGTCTGTGATAAAGCCAAAACCCTTTTGTCCATTAAACCATTTTACTGTACCTTTATTCATGAAAGATACCTCCTAATTTCTATTTTTTTAATATATTGTAATCTTTGATGGGATTACTCTAAAGCAACTCCCTTTTGTTGATTCAAAAATTATTATTCAACAGTAACATTAACAGCTTGCATTCCACGATCACCACGTGTTACATCAAAGCTAACTCTTTGTCCTTCATCTAGTGTTTTGAATCCATCTGTTGCAATTCCTGAGAAATGTACGAATACATCATTGCCATTGCTTTCGTCTGTGATAAAACCAAAACCCTTAGTGCCATTAAACCATTTTACTGTACCTTTATTCATGAAAGATACCTCCTAGAATTATTTTTTATTTTAAATACGCAATCGAAACTTGAAATACTCTAGTGAGGATTGATGATAAAAAAATCGCATACTTTTGTAAATCATTAAACAAAATAATGATTTACAAAAATATGCGAATCCATTAAATATTTAAAACAATAAATTGATTATAGTACAGATATAAGTGTTTGTCAAGCATTAAATAAATTTATTTTCTCGTTTGTTTTTATTTGTAAACTGATGTTATAATAAAGTATAACTACAAAATAAAAAGAAAATAGGATTCATGGAAAACCATTCTCAAAGGTATTTAAACGGGGCAATTTTATCATATTAAATTAATGTGGAGGCAAAAGAGGATGAATGATATCATTAAAACTAAGATCCAAGAGATACCAACGAAACATAAAAACGAACATGATGGCTATGAATTCTATAAGCGTGAACTAGTACCAAAAGGGAATGCTCAACATTGTGCCATCTCTGTTTATGAGATACCACCAGGAAAATCAGCCTATCCTTATCATTATCATACAGAAAATGAAGAAGCATTTTACATACTAAAAGGCAATGGAATCCTAAAAACCCCTACAGGAGAGACGAAAGTATCTGCTGGTGACTTTTTATTCTTCCCAGCGAATGAACAAGGTGCTCATAAATTGACCAATTGTTCAGAAACTGAGTCATTGGAATACTTAGATTTTGATACCTATAACGAGCTTGACGTGGCGTTTTATCCTGATTCAGGAAAAGTTGGAATCTGGGGTAGGAATATCAATAAACTTTTTAAGCTAAGCCAACAGGTTGATTATTATGATGGCGAGTAATATCGATTGGTATTTTGCAATATGTTGATTTGTAAAGATAAGTGAAAGATGAATTAGAATAAGAAAGGCTGCTCAAAACCAGAGCAGCCTTTCTTGATATATTACTTATTCTCTAATTGATTTACTGTAAATTCATACATTCCATGCTTTTGACCATAGCGTTCATAGATTTTTAGTTTCTCTTGTAATCTTAATTTACTATCACGTTCTGGATGCTTTGCGACATGGTCCTTACATTCCATAGAGCAAAAACCTTCCTGTTTCTTTTCACATTCCTCACAACAGATAAATTGATCATGGCAGGAATCATTTCTACAATTGATATAGCGGTCGGAAGGTTGATTGCATAAGGAACATTTTGAGATAATGACATCTTCCTCGGTTCTATTAATCGGGACTGCAATTCGTTCATCAAAAACATAACATTTGCCATCCCATAACCTACCTTTTACTTCTTCATCTTTCCCATAGGTCACAATTCCTCCTTCTAGATGATAAACATCTTGAAAGCCCTTGTTTAAGAATACACCCGTTAATTTTTCGCAGCGGATTCCACCAGTACAATAGGTAAGTATTTTTTTATCCTTTTGATTGCCTAGGGTTTCATCAATCCATTTTGGAAATTCTTTAAAGTTCTTAACGTCAGGTCGGATCGCACCTCTAAAATGCCCAATTTCATATTCGTAATCATTTCTACCATCGACAACGATAACATCCTCCTTTTGGAGCATTTCATAAAATTCCTTAGGTTTTAGATAAGTGCCTACAAGTTCATTTGGATTGACATCATCCTCAGGTAGAAGAGTAATAATACTTTTTCTTGTTCTTACAAATAACTTGCGAAAGGCATGTTTCTCACTCGGATCAATTTTAAACTTGGTATCTTCAAAGCCAGGATATGATTTTAGTATCTCCATATATTTTTCTGTGTCTTCTATGGTTCCTGAGCAGGTTCCATTGATCCCCTCGTGAGAAATCAGTATTCGTCCTTTCAGGTTTAAGCTTTGACATAAAGCAAGATGTTCCTTTGTAAATTCTTCCGCATTTTTAATTGGTGTAAATTTATAGTATAGTAAAATTCTATAATCTTTGGTCATAAGTACTCCTTAACTAATTCGTTTCAAAACTTGATTTTATGTAATTTGATTTCATACAATCTAATTATACACGAAATTATTTAGAAGTAAATTATCTTACTGTGAGAGAAATTATCAATATCGGGTGCCTATGAAAGGATGACACCCTTTATTCTTGATCACTTAAATAAGTGGTCCCCCATAGTAGATCATGAGGCATTTTATTTAAGATCTGATCAATGATATTCGTAAAGCGTTCTTTTTTAACACTAGGCGACGCCAAAAGCTGTTTATAATATTTGTTCCCTTTTTGACCATGGAACAAGCTTTGGAGTGGCTCAACTAACGTATAGATACTGATTCCTTTCTCTAATTCCTGCTGGACATAAGGTTCATAAGCTTTTATTAGTTCACCTCTTGAGATTGTAGTCCTTTCATTCTCATCCTGCCATAACTTGTGTAAATGAGCTAGCAAGTAACAATCTTCGTACGCGACTCTACCAAGCATTACACCATCCACTTTCGTAAGTGCATCTTTAATTGAACTTAGTGTTTTAAACCCACCATTAATTTCGATATTGAAGTAATTGAACTCTTCCTTTAGTCGATAGACCATATCATGATCCAAGGGTGGTATCTGTCGATTCTCTTTTGGACTTAAGCCTTTTAAGATAGCAGTGCGAGCATGAATGATATAGCGATCTGGTTTTGCCCTAGATACAGTTTCCAAAAAATCAATTAGGTCATCATAGCCTTCCATTACTTGCTTTCCAAACCCATCGTCAATCACACCTGTCCCATCAATACCAATACGATGTTTGATCGTAATTGGCTTAGAAGTAGCTTCCTTCATAGCACATAATATTTCATACACAAGATTTTTTGAGGACATCAAAGCCGCTCCCATCAGATTACCTGATACTCGATCTGAGGGACAACCACAGTTTAGATTGATTTCGCTGTAGTTAAAGTCCTCTGCTAATTTTATAGCGTTATATGCATCGTCTGGATTAGAGGCAGCGATTTGAAGTGCCACCTTTCCTTCTTCCTCATTGAATCCAAGGATTTTATCGATGTCCCCATAGAGTATGGATTTCGCTGAAACCATTTCTGTATAAAGAAGTGCGTCTTTAGTCATCAGCCTTGTAAAATAACGAAAATGCTTATGCGTCACATCAACCATAGGTGCGATGCTAATTTTCGGTGGAATTATATTTGAATTGTATGTTTCCATAGTTGTACCTTTCATTTTATAAATATGGAATCTACTATAGCATAATTTATAAAAAATAGCATTATAAATTATTTTGGTCATATTCAGGTCACATTACTGACCTATAGTAATGTCATCAATCATCATTACATCGTAGGATAGAACGTGGTATGCGATGGTGAAAAGATGAAAATGGATAAAAAGTTTATAAGAATGAATCTAAATAAGAGGAAGATAGACCAGATTCATTGATATTCAGATAAGGAAAGAGGTAACGATATGAAATTAGCATGGAAAGAAATAAAGCATAGCATAACCAAATACATATTGATAGAAAGCATTCTTAT
Organism: Bacillota bacterium; assembly: GCA_023415655.1. Taxonomy (GTDB): domain Bacteria; phylum Bacillota; class Clostridia; order Lachnospirales; family Lachnospiraceae; genus Lachnoclostridium. The sequence goes on from JAEZKD010000290.1 coordinate 3,935, forward strand.
TCTAATGATATTTATGGTTGTGTTTTTATCAGGGTTAGCTAATGGGCTAGGTTGGGCGATCAGTGCCTCCATTGAAAAGACAGACGCAAACTATTTCGTAGTAAGTACAGATGCAGAAAAACTAATTCCCATCTCTAAGGTAGATACAAACGTACTAGAACAAGTAGCATCTATGATAACTGACAAGGTAACAAGTTTGAACATAAAAAGATCCAATATAAATACACAAAAGGATGAAATGAAACTAGATATTACTTATTTTGCTATTGATCCTGACAGTTTTCTTTCACCTAAAATATCACAAGGGGAGTCATTAGCAGCGTCCACAGTAGAACATCCCATTTTGTTGGATGATTCCTTTCAAGAACAAAACATTGAACTTGGAGATATCATTAAAGATTACGAAACAGGTATTTCTATGACAGTGGTTGGATTTACAACGGATGAAAAATATAGCCACTCGCCAGTAGGTTATGTTGGGATTACTACCTTAACAGCACTCAATACCGTGTTAAATTCCTCCTATACAGAAACTTATAATGCAATCGCTGTACAAGGGACTAATATTAACAACATCAATCTCACAGGATATGAAGTAATAGAGAAAGCAGCAGCGATTAATGCGCTTCCAGGATATGCTGCGGAACAGTTAACCATCAAGATGATCCTTTGGGTACTGGTTGTCATCTCTGCCGCTGTACTTGGTGTATTCTTCTACGTGATTACCATACAGAAACAAAAACAGTTTGGAGTTCTAAAAGCCATCGGAATGAAGATGTCTGAACTTGCAAGATATATTATCAGTCAGGTATTTACCCTTTCGTTCTTTGGTGTAATCTTAGGTAATCTTCTTGCGATTGGTATGGCCTCTATGCTTCCAAGTAGTATGCCTTTTGCTCTTAACATACCTTCGGTGATTATCATTTCGATTGTATTTATATTGATTTGCTTACTCACCAGTTTGGTATCCATTAAAAAAGTTGCAAAATTTGATCCGATTGTTATAATAGGAGGAAATGAATAATGAATAATGAATATGCATTACAGTTACATACAATATCAAAAGCTTATCAAGATGGTGACCATCAAACACAAGTCTTAAAAAACATTAACCTTGAAGTAAAGCCGGGAGAATTTATTGCAATTATTGGTCCCTCTGGCTCTGGAAAAAGTACATTCTTATCCATCGCTGGTGCATTACTTTCACCAACAGAAGGCAGTGTAGTGGTAGGTGGAGAAACGCTTTCTAAGAAACAAAGCAAGAAGCTAGTTACAATTCGTAGAGAGAAAATCGGATTTATTTTTCAAAGCCATCATTTACTCCCTTTTTTAACAGCCAAAGAGCAGCTTACATTTGTGAAAGATCTGAATAAAAAGAATGGGAAACCAAACATAAGTGCTGACGATATGTTAGAGGACCTTGGTTTAACAGAATGTGCGGATAAATACCCAGCCAAGATGTCAGGTGGTGAAAAACAACGTATCGCAATTGCTAGAGCATTTATGAATAATCCAGATGTTATTCTTGCGGATGAGCCAACAGCAAGCCTTGATGGAATTAGGGGAAGACAGGTAGTCGAATTGATTCGAAAGGAAGTCAAAAAGCATAACAAAGCTGCGATTATGGTAACACATGATGAACGAATATTAGACCTTGTCGACATTGTATATCGTTTAGAAAATTCAGAATTGAAAAAAGTAGTCAATCACTAAATAGAAAGTAGGTGTTTTCATGTTCTCCATCCTTGTTGTTGAAGATGATGAGATGCTAAATAAGATGATATGTACCAAGCTAAAGCAGGAGTCTTACCTTGTGTTTACAGCATATGATGGAGAACAGGCTTTAGATCTACTGGACAAAGAACATATCGACTTGATGATTAGTGATATTATGATGCCAAAAATGGATGGATATGAATTAGTCAGAGAGCTGCGTGATGCAGCATATACCATTCCGATTCTTATGATCACAGCAAAGAATCAAATTGAAGATATGGAAAAGGGATTTCGTGCTGGAACCGATGATTATATGATTAAGCCAATCAGTATGAGAGAGATGGTACTACGAGTAAAAGCATTGTTAAGAAGAGCCCAAATAGCACATGAGAAGAAGCTAGTGATTGGGAATACTCTGCTAGACTATAATTCATTGACCGTTAAGGTAGAAGAAGAAATCTTTGAAATGCCTCCAAAAGAATTCTACTTACTTTTTAAGCTACTAAGTAATCCAGGAAAGATATTCACTCGACAGGAATTAATGGATGAGATCTGGGGAATGGATACGGAGGTCGATGATCGTACCATCGATTCACACATTAAGAAGCTTCGTAGAAAATTTGAACAATGTGCTGACTTTGAGATTGTGACAATACGAGGACTAGGATATAAATCAAAGATATAGGAAAGGGTTGATAACTCCAATGGCTAAGAAAATAAGAAAAAATAGATTATCTTTACGTTTAAAACTTGCATTGGCATCCATTTTGATCCTTATCGCATCCTGTGGAATTGCATATTTTATCGTATATGTAGGGTTTTCCTTCTTTTATCATGGATCGATTACCAGTACAGTTGCTTTCTCTATGTGTTTGATTTCTTGTGCTATTACGATAATTTTAGGTGGAGTGTTACTTTGGCATTCCGCATACTATGTAACGAACCCTATTATTCAAATAAGCAAAGGAGTACAAAAGGTTGCAGATGGAGACTTTACTGTCCAGCTATCCTTTGAAAATAACCATAAAAATAGTCATAAAAAAAATCAAAATTCCTCCTATTCGGATGAAATTACAGAATTAGCGAATAACTTTAATAAAATGACTCGAGAATTAAATGGAATGGACTACATGAGAAAAGATTTTATGAGCAATGTATCTCATGAAATAAAGACACCAATTTCAGCGATTGTAGGTTTTTCAGAGATTCTATTGGATGGAGGCCTTAGCGATGAAGAACAAAAGGAATACCTATCCTATATCTATCAAGAATCTCAAAGACTATCACGTATGAGTGAAAATATGCTTCATATGTCTCGATTAGATCATCAGAATATCGTCGACTTAAATCAAGAAGTAAAAGTGGATGAACTAATAAGGCATTGTATTATCGCATTAGGAGAAAAGTGGAACGATCGTGAAATAGAGTATGAACTGGAACTTGAACAATGCATCATACGAAGTGACTATGACTTATTAGTTCAGTTATGGACGAATCTGATGGATAATGCAATCAAGTATTCAAAACCACACTGTAGAATATGGATCACAACAAAAGTCATTGGAACATCCTTTCAGTTTTCAATTAGGGACGAAGGAATTGGAATCTCTAAGGATAAATTAAGTAAGATTTATGATAAATTCTATCAGTGTGACGAATCCCACAAAAGGCAGGGGAATGGACTTGGTTTATCCATTGTAAAGAGAATTGTTGAACTGCTAAATGGAACTATCTTGTGTGAAAGTGAGATAGGAGAAGGTACAACAATGACAGTTATCTTACCTATGAAGTAAAATTTTATTTCTAAATATGAATAATAATAAGAAGAGACATGTAACCCATGGAGGGGACTACATGCCTTTTCTTTTTATCAAAAACATTAATAGCTAACATCATTATATTAATTTATGGAATACTATCCAAAAGAGAAAGGAATGATAACAATGAACGATAAGGATATGTATTCTGCAAAGGACATAAAAGGGCAAACTCAGCCCGTACCAGGAAAAGAAAGTAAAATGAATCCAGAGCCAATCTATGATAATCCTGAGAAACAAGGGACTGGAAGATTACGTAACAAGACTGCCATTGTAACAGGTGGAGACAGTGGAATCGGGAGAGCAGTATCCATTGCATATGCAAAAGAGGGTTGTAATGTGGTTATCGTTTATAATATTGCCGATGACGATGCCAATGAAACAAAAAAAGTCATCGAATCCTATGGTGGGAAAGCATTATTAATCAAAGGTGACATAGGAGATAGTAAATTCTGCAATGAGGTAATAGAAAAGACCTTAAAGGAGTTCCAAAGCCTTGAAATCTTAGTCAATAATGCTGCAGAGCAGCAGATGCAAAAATCGATCGAAGATATTACCGATGAACAATTACTATCTACCTTTAAAACCAATATATTCTCAATGTTTTACCTTACAAGAGCTGCATTACCACATCTAAAAGAAGAGAGCACTATTATCAATACGACTTCCATCACAGCGTTTGTTGGTAATTGTGATTTAATAGATTATTCCTCAACCAAAGGAGCAATCAGTGCATTTACAAGATCTTTATCTGCTAATTTGGTAGATAGAAAAATTAGAGTCAATCAAGTCGCTCCTGGACCAATCTGGACTCCATTGATTGTGTCTACTCTAGATAAGAGTGTCGTTGAAAACTTCGGTAAAACTACACCAATGAAACGACCTGGTCAACCAGTCGAATTAGCGGAAGCATATGTATATTTGGCATCCTCTGACTCTTCTTATATTACTGGACAGACGATTCATATTAATGGTGGGTCAATTGTGAATTGTTAGTTGAGAAGGCTTAAAAGTATTGAATCAAAGCTCTTAAATAGAAATTGAATTACCATAAAAAAGTAAAAAAGTCCGATGCAATATACTGATTACTCAGTATTTGCATTGGACTTTTTTACTTTTTTACTCGTTTACAGGTGAGTCTACTCAAAAGAACAATTCATGAAAGGAGATATTTTTGTCAGTTGACAAGACCACATGGACACTTGTTCATTGAAGTAAATGTAGGATTTTATATGTATAACGTATCTTGAAAGCCTTCATTTTGCTGGTTTTCTTTTTTTATCCACACTTGCTTCCCTAATATATTCTTCAATTATTTATGAAATAAATGTTTGGGGATAAAATTCTCCTATAAATTCAGTTTAGATTATTTAATATTACTAATTATTTACTAATTTTAATTTTAAGTATTTTCTGAACTCAAATTTTTTTATATGGCATGGTATTATATGGTGCAATATGGTATAATTTGGGGTAAGGTGATATGGTCGATAAATGTAACAATAAGGTGCTAATTATAGCAATAATCAGATATTAAAAGCAATATTAGGAGGATATTATGAGCACAGAACTTGAAGATACCAAAGTAACCACCGTGCAAAAGCCCCAAGTCTTTCTCAAGAGCATCACATTTAATGATGGCACTCAATTGCTGCTTAAACACAATAGCATCATTGTATTTACAGGTGCTAATAACAGTGGCAAGAGCCAAGTGCTGAAAGATGTGGAGCATTGCCTAGATAAATCCAATCAAACTCCAACCATCCTCATAAAAAACTCCGAATATGATTATTGTGGAGCAATCGATGAAACAACATTTTTAAGAGACCGCTTTTATGTAAATCGACAAGGATTTTATCAGATATTCGAGTCAGATAATGCTTTTGATAAGAATACATTACAGCATTGGTGGAAAGACCATACATTACACAACGGCCTTCACATGTTGTTTATTAAGCGACTTAGCACGGAATTACGATTAACTGCGTCTAATGCATTAAACAGGAATAACCAACCTGAAAAGCATCCTATCTATAAATTAAGTAAGAATGAGTCGCTTGCACAGAAGTTATCTGATTATTTCAGTCAAGCATTTGATGTTGATTTGATTGTAAACCGCAATGAAATGCAGACTATTCCTTTACATACTGGACAGGCCCCTGATAAGACGGCGTTCACAATTGCTAGGCAAGATGATTACTATAATCAAGTTGCCGCACTTCCAAATCTTCAAGAGCAGGGTGATGGTATGCGTAGTTTTGCGAGCATCCTACTTGATACATTCACATCTGAATACACTATCACTCTGATTGACGAACCAGAGGCTTTTTTACACCCGCCGCAAGCAAGGCTGTTGGGGAAAATGCTTGTAAAAAATAACCCAGACAATCGACAGTTGCTAATATCCACTCACAGTGAGGATTTTTTGCAAGGATTACTCGATGCAGATAGTGAGAATGTTACAGTTATCAGAATTGATCGGGTGGACAGCATTAATAGGATGAGCGTTCTACCAAACGTTGAAATAAAGAAACTATGGGGGAATCCACTCTTACGTTATTCTAATATACTGAGTGGGTTATTTCACGAAAAAGTCGTCGTTTGTGAAAGCGACTATGATTGTTTGTTTTATCAGGCAATTATGGATTCAATATATGAACAAAAAAGCGAAATCGCACCTGATGTGTTATTTACTCATTGCGGAGGTAAGACACGCGTCAAAGATGTCGTAAAGGCGTTAAAAGCGGTTAACGTCCCAGTAGTTGCCATTTGTGACTTTGACTTACTCAATTCGAGTCAATGCTTTAAACCGATTGTCGAATCATTTGGATTGAATTGGGGCACCACATTATCTGCAGATATGAAAACTATCTATGACGGTATGAATGCAAAAAGTAGAGCAGGAGTTGATGTTTGGAAGCAAATAAAGACAATAGGCAAGTCTGGTTTTACGGGTAATGAGCCTGCCGCATATGAAAAAGTAGAAGCAGTATGTAAATCCGCCGGCCTTTTTGTTGTTCCACTCGGTGAAATGGAGTGCTTTGATAAAACAATCAACAAGGAAAAGAAAGATTGGGTTTACTATGTCATAGAAAATTATAATTTGGCGGTTGAGCCAAAACTCGAGGAAGCAAGAAAGTTTGTACAAGCAGTAGTTGATTACAAATCCTCTGCAAACAATAGAAAGTTATAACTAATAGTAAGTTTGATTTATGTCCAGATGCGTATTACATCAAATAGCGTATTTCCCATTATGTTTATAAAGTAAAAGAGTAAGAAATAGACAAATTTGAATTTGCGGAAGGAGTTTTAATGAAGCACTTATAGTAATAATCGGTCCAAACGGTGTTGGAAAAAGTACTACGGCAAAAAAGATAGTAGAACAATGTGCAAAAACTGCATATCTGGACTCTGATTGGTGTCGCGTCATGAATCCGTTCGCGTTTTTACCTGCGATGTTATTAATACAGTAGTTTTTACATATGGCTGGCATGGTGAGCGAAAGGAAATTTATGAGAAAGTAATGGATAAGTATAGAAATGATTATATAGAATTAAAGAGACTAAAATTATTTTAAAATGTTCAGAGGATGAAAATATGAAGCGAGCAATCAAAGATAGCAGGGACGAAACACGAATTAAAAGAGGAATGGAAATGACATTTTCCTTTTATGATGAGTATGATTATCGATGTATTGATACGACGGATATGACACCGTCACAGACAGCTGAGAAGATAAGCAGTTTGCTAAAATCCAATTTGTAGAGGAATTCAACTACCCATTATATTTATGAAGTAAAGTATGAGAACATTTATAGGGACGAATCAGAATATATTTTTTAGTTAGGAGAAGATGAATTATGAGTCTTGGAATAGGCATTTATGCAAAAAACAGTAAAGAAGCTGTTGATTTATATTGTAATGTATTTGGACTTGAACTAGGATATCATGTACTAAATAAAGATGGAAATTACTTTCATTCAGAATTGTTGAAGGATGGTGCTCCTTTAATCGCTGTTGCGGAAGCAAATGAAGCGAATCTGCCCAATGGTATGAACTTGTCGTACGATAATCCTGTTGAGTTGGGTTATACCGTTATGTCAGAAGATGAGTTTTATCGCATTTATTCAAGTTTGAAAGAGGCAGGTAAAGTGATAACTGATGTATGTTCATTTCCTTGGAGTCCGTTAGCAACTGTTATAATGGACCAATTTGGGGTGCGATGGTATATTACTTTGCCACAACATCGTCCAGCTCTTGAAGAGAGTTTGGTATAAGCGACAAATTTGAATTCGCAAGGATGATAAATTCCAGTTATTCCTTAAAATGAAATGTGTAAATAACGGAGGTGCAAAATGAATAAGATTATTTCAGACATTTCTGACTACATATTTGTTGCTGATACCCCTCAAAAAGTAGATGCAATATTTCTTCCTGGTGGTTCTTATCCTGAAATTCCAGAATATGCGGCTGAACTATTTCATAAAGGATATGTCCGCTTTCTTATTCCGTCTGGTGGTATAAGTATAAAGCGAGATAAATGGCAAGGAGTGAGTTCCAAAGCAGATATATATACTGAAAATTATAATTCGGATTGTGAATTTTTTACAGATGTTCTCCTTGAAAATGATGTAATGCGGGAGGCTATTATCTGTGAAAATCAATCTCAGCATACCCGTGATAATGCATTCTTATCGCGTAAAGTCGTTGATGAAATGGGAATAGAGATAAAAAGCGCAATGATTGTTTGTAAAGCATTTCACGCAAGAAGATGTTTAATGTTATATCAAATGGCATTTCCAGATGTATCGTTTATTGTTTGTCCAGTTCATTGTTACAATATTACGAAAGAAAACTGGTTTACAACGGGAAAAGGTATTGATAGGGTTTTGGGTGAACTTGCACGTTGTGGTAATCAGTTTGTTGATGATGTGAAGTCTTATTTATCCTCTGTTATAGAACCCTTTTAGATTTCGCATAAGCAACAGCAAAACGTGATGGAGCCAAACATCTTAATTTGACCGGCGAGATTGGAATATATGAAAAGTATGGATATTCATTCTATCAAGAGATGAAAGATATGCATGGAGAGGATTCTAGAGTATATTATATAAGTGTAAAGTGAGACTGTTAACGTGGTTAAAGGGAGGTCAAGGACTTAGAATGAAGATTAAATTTAAGATGCTTATAACTCTATTATGTATAATCCTAATTTGCTCCTCCTGTACTAAAAAGATGATCAATTCTGATAATAGTATTGTATCATCACCAGTTGATATTAACGTATCTCCAACTATCATTGTAGAAGACAATTCGGATGTAAAATCAGATATAACATTAGCCCCAACATATCCGCCAATGGAAAAAAATCTGATTACTAAAATATCATATGAAGATATTACAGTGGGAGATATGTATACAGTAAATTTCAAAGAAAATCATGGTATTGCTATTGATCTCAATGGTGATGATAAGAAGGAACGTATCTATGTAAATAATGATGGTGTATACGTTAATGATATTTTTTATGAGAATATCCTTGGGCATACACTAAATCAATATGAAGGTTATAAAACTTGGTGGCTTCTTGATATTAATAAAGAGGACGATTTAGTAGAATTGATTTTTGTCGATACACAAGGCGAAATTGATGTATGGCACTATACAGATAGCTTTTATTTAATTGGTAATTTCCGTAACTATAATACAGATAAAGATATTCGTTATGCTAACTTCACTGATAATAATTCGATTTCTTTTGAGTATACTGCCTATGTATTAGAACGCTCTTTATTGGATCTTACATACTATTTAGATCCTGAAGGAATGCTTTCCATAATGCCAGGCGAATATGAAATAACGAATGATACTAAATTAACATTATTGAAAGAAATAAAACTTTTTTCAGAAAAAGATATGAATAGTGATTTCAATATTGCGCAACCTCAAGTTATGTCACTAAAGATGACAGATGGCCTTCATTGGACTTATGTAATTGCTGAAGATGGTACAGAAGGATGGATATATACAGAAACGATCAATGATAAGACGATTGTAAATGAAGAATTAGATAAATTTGAATATTTTGAGGGCTTTGATACTGCTGGATGAAGAGATGTGAGGGGTAGTTAACATCAAAATAGTGTAATACATTTATAATAACATGGGCCATTGCGTAGGATTCAGAAACCATATAAAAATAATTAAGGTAGGCTCACTTAAGAAGAATTCACATAACACATGAAATGGAGGATTTATATGAAGATTGTAGATTTTGAGAAGAAACATGTGGAAAGTGCGAAGCAAATCGCTGCAGCGAACTACCAGGAAGAGTGTGAATATGTACCAGTTCTTCCTAACATAGATGAGCTTCCCGATTTAGAATATTTTTCGAGTAATGGGCTAGGGGTTGCAGCATTTGATGATGATCGATTAATAGGATTTTTATGTTGTTATGAACCTTGGGACAATGCATTTGACTCAACTGCCAAGGGAACCTTCTCACCTATCCATGCTCATGGTGCGATAAAAGAGAATAGAAGATTAATATATCAAAAAATGTATCAATTTGCTGCAGAAAAATGGGTCAAATATAAGATTACATACCATGCAATAGGACATTATGCACATGATACGGAGTCTATAAATGCTTTTTTTACATATGGTTTTGGTCTTCGATGCATGGATGCCATTAGACCAATGATGGAATTGGAATGTCCGCCAAGTGATGGCATATATTTTGAAGAGCTTACACAATCAGATGTAATTAGAGTGAGAGAACTGCGTCAAATGCAATCTGATCATATGGAAAATAGTCCATGTTTTATGTATTCTTCATTAGAAGCTTTTAATTCTTGGTTAGTTCGTGCAGAAGATCGCAAATCAAGGTTATTCGTTGCCAAAGATTCTGAAAAGCTAATTGCATTCCTTGAAGTAATAAGCAATGGTGAAAATTTTGTTACTGAAGTCGATGATATATGTAATATTTGTGGTGCTTTCTGCCTTCCTGCCTTTCGTGGAAAGAACATCTCTTCGAATTTATTGAACTTTGCAATACGAAAGCTAAAAGCAGAAGGCTATAAGCTTCTAGGTGTAGACTTTGAAAGCTTCAATCCTACAGCATATGGTTTCTGGCTGAAATACTTTACTGCTTATACAAACAGTGTAGTTCGTAGAATTGATGAATGTGCATTACATGATTAATTAACTGGAATCAAAAAACTGTATTACTTGTATTGACCGTGATTTGTATTTTAAGTCTAGTCGAATGCGGTCACCAAGATGAGTTACAGCAGGGCAACAATAATGTGCAATACTTTTACAGCGGACTAAGTCCATAACATATCCTTATTGTCAATAATAACAAACTCTGTAAAAAAGTATATCATGAAATGATATATTTTCTAGTAATGTTACTATTCCAAACATTTGAAGAAGATACAAGATAGAAGAGTACATATATATTTTTGTATTTCAGAAGCTATATTGATAAATATCGTTCTAATGAAATCAGACATAAAATACAAAACACACGACTCTTATGAGATCAGAAAAAAGCTTGGATTGATAAAATTACGCATTGATATGCTAATAATGATAGGTATGAGTTTACACTATTATTTAACAATAAGGGAGATATTTATTTATGAAAAAGAAGTTTATTATTTTAGCAATTTTTATTGTGCTAATAGCAGCTGGTTGTATAATAGCATATGTTAATAATTCTAATAACAAAAATAAAAAAACAATAGATGGTGATTATATTGTATTAAATGTTGATGAACAAACTGATTTACTAAATAGTGAAGTAGTTAATAACAATAATACAGAAACAATTGATAGTGAGATAGCTAACAACAAAAATACAGAAACAATAGATAGTGATTATATTTTATTAAATGATGATTATATTGTATTAAATGTTGATGGAACAAATTATTTACTTAATAATGAATTAGTTAATAACAACATTACAGAAAAGGATGATATAGGAGAAGATACTGATATTGATAAATTAATGGAAGAAACTAATATTATTACATATAATCAAGATTTAAGTGATAAAGATAAGATAGAAGTTCAAGATGTACAAATAGAGTATGATAAAGAAAAATTAAGTTTAAAGAAAGTGAAAATTAATGATAAATATATCTATTACAAAATATCGAATCAATATATAGAATTACTTGAATCTAAAGACTTATCTAAGTATGCATTTTCTGATCAAGATGATGAAGCATTGTATTTAATTGATGCCCAATCAGACAAGTTAACAAAAATTAGCTTAGATACTTCTGATATATATAGCTTAAAAGAGTTATCAAAAATAGTACGCAATGACGGAGCTAAATTGCATTGGTGTGCTAGACCAATTATCAATAATGAAAATAGTAAGGTTGCATTTTTAACAAATAGACGAGGATTTGATGATGGAGAATATAATGTCGATGTTTGGATTCATGATTTAGTATCAGGTCAGGAGTATTTATTGTTAGAAGATTCTATGCCATTAGTATGGAATGAAAATGGATTATATTGTGAGACAAGGAGCAATCAACTTATATTTTTTGATTATAAAAGCAAAGAAGTAAAAGTTATTAGTGAAAAAGTTGAATATATACAATTAGATGGTAGTTATATAATTTATTCTGATGGGAGTACAGAACAAACTTTTTATTTCTTTAATATAAATAATTTTAATAAAACTAAGATTGTATCTGATCCTAATGGCATTATTTCGGCTGGTTTTGAATTTTCACCAACGCAAAATAAAGTTATGACTTTATATGCAACAGATTATACTGATAAAAATACCAGTCAATTTATGGTGATAGATCTGGTGTCGAATCAAATTTATTATAAGCCAATACCTATTAGCTCTAATATTCCTATTACAATAGCAGGATGGTATGATGAGAATAATGTGGTCTTTAAAACATATGACGAAAGAAACTTAAATAAAGTTACAAATACAATAATAATGGATTTAAGTGAGAACTTATCTTCAGATATTGAGCATTCAGTTGAGATTATAAATATGAAGTAAAATAAAACTATTATGGAATAAATAGTGATTCATTAGATGTAATCATATTTAAGGGGGATTACTATTTTCATTAATCATTTATCAGAAAATCAGAAAACTTGAGAATTTATATGCTTTAATAATGACAGAGGGCTAATCTCTTAGTAGATTAGTCCTTTTAGTTAATACTAAATGCAGCCTCTGTGGATTATATGAAATATTATGCAGTATTCTTTTCGAATGAATTATGTTACAATGGGAGCGTTAATTTAAAGTTGTTAAGATCTATTTCATAATAGAAAAAGAGGTGGTACAA
>JAEZKD010000023.1 GCA_023415655.1 Bacillota bacterium
CTACATGATACTCCTTCGTTCCTATCTTTTCTTTATGATCGATATCCTCTATTTTTTTGACAATAAGAGTAGTATATCCTCGGCTAACAATAATATGATATGGTAGATGAATTTCCTTCCCGGCCTGTTTGTTCAATAATGAAAGCGCTGAAGTTATGTGCACTTCTTCCAAATCCTTTTTTTGCTTACAGATTGTTTGTATTGCCATCTTAACATCTGACTTACGTAGGATAATATCTTCCTGCATTAATTGATCTACATCAAGCAGAATCTCCTGTTCCTTAATCTGCGCTATTCGCTCAAAAGCATTACTGGTTAACTTATGCATAAAGAAAGATAACTGCTCCATCTCTTTCGCAAAGGCTACAATATGTTCCGTACTTTTCTCATTAATTTCTTTGGTGACATATTGCAACACTCGATTACGAATTTTATTACGTGTATAATCTAGTGTAAGATTGCTACTATCGATACAGTATTCGTATCCCTGCGATTCCATAAACTCTTCAATTTCCTCTCGCTTCGTTTCTAATAATGGACGAACAATCGAATGGTTTACTGCATGAATCCCTGACATACCTTCCATCTTGCTTCCACGAAATAGATGGAAAAGAACCGTTTCTGCATTGTCATTCATATTATGTGCTATGGCTATTTTATGACAGTGTTCTAAAAGAAATACCTCTTGAAATGCTTCATAACGTATCTGTCTTGCTGCCTCTTCGAAACTAATCCCTTTTAATTTAGCAACCTCAGGTACATTTACTTTAAAACATTTGACACTTATCCCATGATTTATACAAAAACTTCTTACAAATTCTTCTTCTGAATCAGATTCACTGCCACGCAACATATGATTTATATGGACAACAAAAAGGGTTAGCGAATATTCATCTTGAATTCTCAGTAAAACATGAAGCAAGCACATAGAGTCAGCTCCTCCTGAGACCCCGACAACAACTCGATCACCCCAATTGAACATATTCTGTTGTTTGATAAACTTTTGAATCCGATTGAGCATCCTATACTGCCTCTTTCTCTGCTTTTATACGTATTCTACAACGTCCCTTTAAAAAATTCAAGCTTTTGGTTTCCGCCAGATTCCAGTAACAAGTACCGTCATATCATCTGCTGGTTCATATCCGTTCTTTTCTAAAGCAGCTGATAGAATAGCATTGGCAACCTCTTGTGGAGTCTTATAGGTAATAGAGGCAATTACACCTTGTAAAAAAGCTTCCTTGTCCTCGGTTGGTACACAATCTAACACTCCATCGGATACCATAATAACATAGTCCCCATCGTATAACTTCTTACTCGTCTTAACATAATCTACATGATTTAGCATCCCTGCTGGCATTGAATTCGAGCTGATAACTTCGACATAACGATCCCGTTTAATAAAGGTGGTAGCTGCTCCTATCTTTACAAAATCGCAAGTTCCTGCACATAAATTTAATAAACAGATATCAACGGTAGAAAACATCGATTGTTCTGATTTTAGTACAAGTACAGAATTAATCAAACGTATGGCTGGTTCTTCACGAAAGCCTGCCTCTAAGAATTGTTCTAATAATTCGATAATCATACTGCTTTCACGAAACGCTCTCTCTCCAGTTCCCATTCCATCCGATAGCATCATTACAACATCCTGACTATCTGGATATAAGAATGAAAAATTGTCTCCGTTTACCTCCTCCTTCTCCTTGGACGCTCTAGCAACACCGGTTAATACTTTATAATTTGCATCCTCACAAAATACATAGTCTGCGTATTTGCGACCTATCACATTACGAGAATCATCCCTTGGTACAAAGCTCTTATCCAAGGCTTGTCCCAAAAGGATTGCCGTCTCTTTTGTAGTGATGCAACGGCCTCGTAAGCATCTAGCCGTAATATGTAACTCCATACCTCGATTTTCTCTCTCAAACATAAGCACACGTTGAGTCTTAACATGATGATATCTTAATTTTGCATTTACTTTTCTACGTTTGATCTCGATGATTTCACCAGCATCATATAGACTTCCACTGAAATCTTCTACAATACGAGCAACCTCTTTTAGCTGTCCTGCAACTGCCTCCCTACTTTCGGCCATTCGATTATGCCAAGTCATCTTCAACTTTGCAATGCTAAGATTTCGATTCGTCTCCTCAATAAAATTGGAGACTTGAATGCAATATTCCTTCATGGCATCCGGCATATCGTCTACCGTTACGGCTCCATTCACCAGTGCTATAGATAATAGCTCAGTTACACTTTCATAGCTTTGCTGGAACTTCTTATCCCAACATAAGGTACAGCTCTTACAATATCTGCAAAGATGATCAGATACATCCTCCAATACGGTTCCTAAATCTTCTTGGTCTAATGAAGTCTTTGCATCCGTTAAATACTCAAAGCTACTTGCAAGCTTAGCAAAAGAATAGGATATTCCCTCTAACTTCTTCTTTGCTGTATTCTGAAGCTCCTGTTTGACATACTCTTCCCCATTTGAGACACTTCCTTTTCCTTGAAATATTCCAACAATGATAGCTGCAATCCCAATCATAAGCAACAAAATTGTTACAAACACTAAATATCTTGTAATCTTTTCTGGATTAGCGCAAAAAAATGTAATAAATGCAACGCATGCTCCTGCTATGGGTAATAAATATTGATTTCTTCTTTTCATGATTCTACCTAACCTTCCATCCTTTCCTTTGCCTGTCCGCTGGTGTCTGTTAAGTAACCATTATAAGCAATGAGAAATGCGATGTTTGTCAAAACTAGTGAGGTGAAAAATAAAATTTTATGACATACGAATCAGAACAAAGAGTGCTTTGCACACTCTCACTATTAAAATCTCTCATAGCACACTTTGTTCCCGCGCCGAGGGGGGTATCCCCCGAGTGTGCATTGTTGCCCTATTTTTTGGGGCATTTTTTAATTCATAGGAAATGAAGTTTCCTATGAACTAAAAAAGCACCCAACCATGTTGAGTGCTTTTCATAAAGTAGCGAAAGAGGGATTTGAACCCACGACACCACGGGTATGAACCGTGTGCTCTAGCCAACTGAGCTATTTCGCCAAAGAACAAGGCAAATTATAACTTGTTTTGTCTCACTTGTCAATAATAATTTGTATTAATTATATATATTTTTTATTAAATTAAAATTACTGTACCCAACTTGTCCCTTAAGGTTGCTCTTTCACGATGATTTCATCTGGATAATAAAGATTTAATTTGGTTCTAGCTATTTCTTCAATATATCGTTTGGTACTTTGAAATGCTTTTTTTTCTTCAAGAGTCTGTGTTCGTTCAGTTTGTTCACTAATAAGAAAATTCAGCTTTTCAATCTTTTGATCCTTTTGGTGTACCTCCTTTTGTAAGTCCTTTGTTCTATATAATACGACTCCACAAATAATCATCACCATAAGTGCAATCAATTTAAGCCCGTTTCTTTTTTTTCGTTTGATCCTCTTCATTCCACTCACCCTCTTTGATTGGTTGCGCTATTGGTTCCAGCACACCACGTACTTTCACTGACTCATCTTCCTTAACCGTCTTTTGATTCAGCTGCTCTTTTCTTTTAATTTTAACCTTTTTCCATGATTTTTTCAATTTATTTGTTGCAAATGAGCAAACATTTGTAATACGTTTTTTGATAACTCTCCCAATAAAACGCAAGAATCGTTTGACTTGTTTTAACAACAATCTTATAGGTGTTGCAATTATATGGAAAAAGCGCTTTATTTGTTTCTTAATCCACAAGCCAATCCGACTACCCACATAGACAAACAATTTACCAATAGTAATCTGATACAGCTTCATTCCAAGAATTACGGATATGATTGCATAATAACGAATTACACCATCATTCATCTGATACATCATACGAAAAATAAGAATACCAGCCGTAATCCAAAAGATCAGATCCTCAACTGCTGTGATGAATTTAGGATGAGGGATTACTTTACGCAGAACCACGAACTGATCATAAGCAAAAAATAAAAGTGCTCCCCATAAAAATGACGCAAGAAAGAAGCTAACCTCAGAAAGGATGAAATCATTCATACTCTGCCTCCATTACTTAAATAAACGCTTAAAAACAGATTCTCCTGATTTTGTATACCCTTTCAACTCCGAATAAACAAAGCTATCCATCCGACCTGTGATATCCACTTCTCCTTTTTCTAATGTCAAACGACCCATGTGCAATTCTGTCCCACGAATCATTAATATTCCCATATCTGTCTCAAGAATAATTTCATGATCATCAAAAGAACGAACATCACGAATACCGCTGATTTTTGCTTCTTTCCGGTCATTTAGACTAAGCTGATGCTTTCTTATCTGCTTATTATCCTCCATGAACATTCCTCGCTTCTATACATCCTTACTGCTACTATATATATGCGAGGCAACTAATTTCATGACCTTTTGTAGTCCTATAAATACTTATATAGTTCCTTTGCTTCGTCTTTTTTCGTTGTATCTGCTATGCTCGTCACTTCAACACGCACAGCTTTACCACCAAATCCAATTTCAATTACATCACCTAATTTTACATTTGTTGAGGCTTTGGCAGGCTTGTCATTGATCATAACTCTTCCTGCATCACAAGCCTCATTTGCAACAGTTCTACGTTTAATCAAACGAGAAACCTTTAAAAATTTATCTAATCGCATCTTAAACTCCTATCATGATGAACGCTTAAAGAGGATAAAAAAGGCCGTCTTGAAGAATCTTCAAAACAGCCTAAGTCCTTATGTTTACCTAGAACAACTTACCATTACTGATTAATGACATCCTTTAAAGCCTTACCAGCCTTGAACTTAGGTGCCTTGGAAGCTGCAATCTCAATAGTCTCTTTTGTCTGTGGGTTTCTACCAGTTCTTGCAGGTCTAGCAGATACTTCGAATGTACCAAAACCAACTAACTGAACTTTCTCACCTTTTGTTAACTCTTCAGTAACAACATCGATGAATGCCTTTAAAGCTTTCTCGGAATCCTTTTTAGATAATTCTGTTTTCTCTGCGATTGCTGCAACTAATTCTGCTTTGTTCATGGATAAACTCCTCCTCTAACGTATTATTAAATAGTTTTTCAATAATCATTCTAGATTATTTCACGCATCCCATAAGAAATTTATTCTTAATCTGGGCAATCAGGTGATAAGTCTTTCCGCTGATTTCTTCAAAAATCACCTTCACTCTATTTATAAACTTATTAAGGCTATTTGTCAAGGAATTTTCTGCATTTATTTCCAAAACGGATGTGATTTTTTAAAGAATTTTATCCTTTTTCCCAAGTTCTTTTATACTTTTGTCTAAATATAGTATTTTACACAGTTTATGAAGCATTTTCTCTACTTTTTTTGTACGATTTTAAAACGTTAATATAGCTAAAACAAGTGCATTCAAAGCTTATTTTTTCCTTATCTTTCATTTATCATCTATATACTTACCTTTTTTTCTTAATTTAAACTCTAATTCTAGCTTAATCTTAGTGAATTACTCTGTTTTTCTTATAAAATCATACTTAATTTAATTTAGCTTTTTCATTTTATCTCCGTAAAGACTCTTGTTTTGATCTTCTTGTACCAATTGCTTTGCTAATGCATCAATTTGTAGACTTTCCCTTTGTGCAAAGTTTTCTCCTAACTCAAGAAACCGAGCAATCGATTCTTTGGAACTAGAGTCCATTCTAGGAATTGAATCCTCCGTTCGTAGCTGTAATCTGATATATGCTTGTGGACACCGAATTGATTTATATAACCGTCTTAATTCATAGTCTACGGTCTGTTCGCTACCATCCATTAAGATATCAAACATAGGAACTGCCCATTGGAACAATCCCCATAGTTTGGCCTTATGATAAGTGTATGACTTTGTATTCTTTACGTTTCCAACCGATACAAGAAACGTATCTCCAATTGTATCACAGTCTGGAAGCTTCATCGCTTCAATCAGTGCGCACATACTAGGATTATTGGCAACAACACCTCCATCCACGAGGCATCCATAACATCCACCCTTTGCTTTCTTACAGGTCGGCGGAAAATAGGTAGGGGCTGCGCATGAGGATAGGATTGCATCCTTTAGCCTGTAATTTCTTTCCTCATCTGCTCTTCCTGTGACAGAATTAAAAAAGACTGCCTTTCTACTTGTAATATCATAGGCAGTCAGTAAGCATGGCTTTCGTAATTCACCAAGTGTATCCTCATGGAAAAAGGAATCTAACATTTCTTCTAAATATCGATTGGTATAACGTGCTCCAAAAAATGGATAACCAAATTGTTTTTTTAAGATATATGATCCATAATCTATGTACGCTTGAGTTACCTCTTTTGCTGTAAACTTAGATTCCCCACGTTCATTTGCATACAGGTAAAGAGCAGTTAAAATAGACCCAGTACTTGTTCCTGCAACTAAATCAAAGTAATCACCAATTTTAGCATTTGGTTTATTGCTATACAGACACAATTTCTCCTCAAGACTTTGTAATAAAACAGCGGAGACAATTCCTCGCATTCCTCCGCCGTCAATTGATAATATTCTTTTTTTCATTACAGCTTCTCGCATATAGTTTTAGTAAACTATATGCGAGAAGTAAAAATCCATACCTAAAATACTTGCTTGTTCCAACGGCAGTGTTCTAAATCCACACTTCCATCTTCTCTAAATTTAACTCCCTCTTGCATTAAAAGTTCTCTTTGACGGTTCTCTCCGCCAAAAGCAAATGCCTTTGATACCTCTCCCTTTGCATTAACTACGCGATAACATGGGATACTTTCTGGATTTGGATTCACATGCAATGCATATCCAACGATTTTAGCCAATCGGCGGTTACCAGCCAAGGATGCAACTTGACCATAGGTAGCAACCTCTCCATATGGAATATCCTTCACCACATCGTATATCTTTTGAAATGTACTCTTTGTCTCCACGTTAAATTCCTCAATTCTAAGCACTTTTACGTTTGGCATACCAGTAACCTATGCCACAGATCACTGCACTAACTACAACAAAAAACCAAAAAGATGGATGCGTGATGGTACCTACTAAGATAATCACTGAGCCTAACAAAGCTAAGGATGGTACCACATAACCCATTAGGTTACTTTTAATCTCTCCACTTTTTCTCAACTTAATTACTGTTATATAAAGCATAACGAATAGGACGTACATAAGACACACTGGAACTTCAGAGATATCTCCTGCCATCTGAGCAGCTTGTGTTACATAATTTAACATCACAGCAAGAATACTTAGAACAAATGCAAATATAGCCGAATAAATTGGCATATGTCCAAAATGTTTGGAATGCTTTACAAGTATTTTTGAACATGGTACCATGTTTCGAATCGCTAAGGAATATGGTAATTGGATAAATGCTAGTACAAGACCATTCAGGGTGCCAAGTACAGACACAATAACAAAAACTAGAATTAGCTTTGCACCAATCCCACCAAAGATTTGAATTGCTGCTGTATATACAGAATCATTCCCCTGCTCCATTACGGTTTGTACACCTACTAATGAAGTCATTCCAATGAAATAAAGTAAATAACAGCTAAGTACTGCGATCGGTGCTATAATCATAGCAAGCGGAAGATTTCGCTTACTATTCTTAATTTCATGACACACAGTAGTTGCTACCGACCATCCATCATATGAAAATGCAATAGGTGCAAACGCTGCTATCCAAGCTGAAGACGTTGCAGTCTCTGATAAAGTAGAAACATCCTGTTGCATAATTTCTACAGGCTTACCATAAATAATACCTATGATAGCAATCAGTATCAATGGAATTAGCTTAATGATGAGTGCTGCATTTTGAAAAATTCCTCCCGCAACTGCTGACAGTGCATTCATAATAAATAAAAACACCAACATACCTGCACCAATCAATGAACTATTCAAAAGACTAGCTTCTATCTGAAATAGTTGGCACATGTATAACCCAAGTACCCAAGTAACAACACCAATTACTGGTGGAAAATATAGAAACATCTGAAACCACCCAGCACTTCCTGCTGTTTTTTTGTTCACAAATGTCTCTACATACCCAATAACCCCTCCAGGAGAATCTGTTCTCGCTGCCAGCTGTGCAATCGTTAGTGAACCAAATATAATTGCAATCGCAGCAACCACGAATACAAGTATTCCTAATAACATATTCCCATTCGTATAACGCAACACGTCATCCGACTTAAAGAAGATACCCGAGCCAATTACGATTCCTGTAATCATCGCAATGGCCGTCAATAAACCATACTTTTTCTCTTGCATTTATTCCTCCGTAAAAATATGCGTATATTATGTGAGTGATACGCATTACTCAATTTTAGAATTTACCTTTTCTTATGTTTTCTGTCAATATTGGTAATACTGGTAGTTTCTATGATTTCATCATATACCTATCGTTATTAATTTTCCATTGTTTTTTCAAAAAAAAGAAAGCACATGAACGAGCTTTCCTTTGTTTGAATAAAAAGGAGGTAATACATCACTAGAGTTCCCGGGTTGCAATGTACCATCTCCTTAATATGTCATATTTAGTTTTCCATCTGTCTTCCTAAGAAGGCTGCTGCTGTAGCTGCTAACTTATTCTCAACTTCACCAAGTTTTAATTTAGCATCTTTTGTTAAAATTAGTACCGCACCGATCGCATCACCTTCACAAATAATAGGTACAATTACCTGATAAGTGATATCTTCATCATCCTGCGCAATACGGATAAAGCCTTTTTCATCTCTTGCTGCCATAACAGTTTCTCTGTCATTAATTAACGCTTCTAGTTCTTTGCTGATTGGCTTAGTAACCCAGTCTTTTTTCCCACTACCAGCGATAGCAACAAATTGATCTTTATCTGCGATTGCAACAATGTGTCCCGTTGTATGTCCAATGGAGTCAGCATATTGCTTTGCAAACTGGCCAAGTTCACCAATTGGAGAATATTTTTTTAGGATAATTTCTCCTTCACGGTCTGTAAAAATCTCAAGTGGATCTCCTTCACGAATACGTAAGGTTCTTCTAATCTCCTTAGGTATAACCACTCTTCCCAAATCATCTATGCGTCTTACGATTCCTGTTGCCTTCATTTAGTATATTCCTCCATTTACTTCGTCAATCTTAGATGCATGTCATTAAAATATTGCTATGACCATATTGTTTGTAAATTCAAGGAATTTATACGTATATATATGCTTACTACAAAATATTTTAATAACAATGATCTCTCCTTCTCTTATTGTGGATGCTATCACTACTTACTTACATCATGATGAAACCGTTCATAATTTACTTGTTTTAAAAATAGTCCCTGAGGATACAAAAGCGCTCCAGCATTACAACGCTTTTTACTGATCAACGCAGAAGTTACACTTTCAATCGTACGCTGCCCATTTCCTACTTCTACTAATGTCCCTGCAATGATACGAACCATGTGATGCAAAAATCCATCACCCTTACATTCGATTCTAACTTCCGTTCTATTAGTATCAATGACTCGGTAGATGTTGATCTCATATATCGTACGTATTGTTGATTTCCCATCCTTTCGATCCGTTGAAAACGCTTTGAAATCATGAGTACCAATCAAGGATCTTGCTGCTGCCTTCATGTCCTCTATATTCAAATCCTTTTGATTCGGATACGTAAACTTTCTTGTAAAAACGCTTTCGCGCTCTCTAGTATCGATTCGGTATTCGTATACTTTACATACAGCATCATATCTTGCGTGAAAGCTCCTTGAAGTCTCTTTTAGCATAAGTACTCTCACATCCATTGGTAATCTATGATTTAGCTCAATTCGTATCTCCTCAGCTGTCCAGTTACTAAACGTATAAAAATTACAAACTTGTTGCAATGCATGTACCCCAGCATCCGTTCTTCCAGATCCTGTTATTTGAATGTCTTCGTTTAACATTCCACTCAATGTTTCTTCTAGCAATCCCTGGATTGTAGAAAAACCCCTTCTGTTCTTTAGTCGTTGCCATCCATTATAGTTGGATCCGTCATACATAAGTGTCATCATAATATTTCGACTGATATTGTTTTCATTCTTTTGCATCACAGATTCACCCCTTTTGATTTGGCAACTACCAAGCTCATAGCTTTCTTATTATAGTAAAAGCCTTCTGAATGTTCAATATACTACTTCCAAATTTTCGATTTTTTTTAGAATTATATTCAATTTCACTCATTAAATGACAAATATTAGCCATAATTTACCTGTATACTCCATACAATTACTATCTTACCTTTACAGCCTGAGCAAAAAGAAGTATTTGAATTTTTTTGGATTTGTGATAAACTAGTAAGCGTTATTTTACTAAAGTTTGTAAAAAGCTTACTTATCAGTACTAACAATTTGATATTCATAGGGAGGAGTATCTTTTGAAGGAAAAATTTGATGTGTTTTTTAATCATCTAAAACCAAAACTAAAACATCCTATGCTAATATGTGTTTGGATCTCCTTAGCATTGAATTTATTTGTAGAGATGATGTCCCGTGATGGTTCTATCATTGACGCTATTGTATTTGCTTTTAAGAGCCCACTTGTATTTCTTTATAATGGATTGATTATTTTAATAACCGTATCAATCGCACTTTTTTTTAAGCGACGTACCTTTGTATTTACAGTCGTATCCCTAGTATGGATGATTATAGGAATCACAGACTTTGTTTTATTACAATTTCGTACTACTCCATTTACAGCAACCGACATTATGTTAATCAAATCAGCACTAGATATTTGGGAGTTTTACTTAAAATTCTATCATCTGATTCTAATCGGTGTTGTATTTATTTTAATTGTACTTGGATGTATTATTGTTTTCAAAAAGTCAACCAAATATCCAAGAACCATACCGTATTGGAAACTTATTATTTTTTCAGCAACAATTGTTTTATCAACTTTAGGTTTGACGGAAGTTGGAATTATGACCAAGGTACTAGCCAAAAATTTCGGTAATATTGCGAATGCATACCATACCTATGGTCTTCCATATTGCTTTGTGAATGGTATTATTAATACCGGTGTCGATAAACCTGATATTTATTCCACAGATGTGGTGAGTACAATTGTAGATGCAGTAGAACAAGGAAAAGTCATTACCTCTTCTGAAATCGAACCAACGAAAGAGATTGAGGAAAAGCCAGTTTTTACTCCAACTCCTACTCCAAGTCCTACTCCATTACCAACACCAAGTCCTACTCCAATCATTCCAGAGACAATGGCAGATGAAAAAACACCTAATATTATTATGCTCCAATTAGAGTCCTTTTTCGACCCTACAAGGATTATCGGAAGTAAATATAGCAAAGACCCTATACCAACCTTTCGTGCTCTCAAAGAGAATTTCTCTTCTGGATTTTTAAGTGTCCCAAGCGTTGGAGCAGGAACTGCTAATACAGAATTTGAAGTGATTACTGGTATGAATTTAGATTTCTTCGGTCCTGGAGAATATCCATACAAGACGATATTGCAGAAGAAGACAGCGGAAAGTATGGGCTATAATTTAAAGAATCTTGGTTACGCAACGCATGCAATCCACAATAATACTGGTACTTTTTATGATCGAAACTATATCTTTTCACAACTTGGCTTTGATTCCTTTACAAGTATTGAGTATATGCAAAACATAGAGCGTACTCCATTGAATTGGGCAAAGGATGCCGTGTTAACGCCTGAGATTCTGAACATTCTAGACTCTACACTGAATCAAGATTATGTCTATGCAATCTCGGTTCAAGGACATGGTAGTTATCCAGATAGTGAACTGCTAGACAATCCAGCAATTTCGATTTCACTGTCAGAAGATCTATCCAAAGATTTATACTATCCATTGCTTTATTATGTAAATCAGATCTATGAAATGGATCAATTTATTAAAACATTAACAGATGAATTAAGTAAACGTGATGAAAAAACCATTCTCGTTATGTATGGTGATCATTTACCTAGCTTTCCAATCGATGAAACGAATTTAACGAATGAAAATCTGTTTCAGACAGAATATATTATTTGGTCCAATTACACGATGGAACAAGTCGATCAGGATCTTGAAGCATATCAACTTGCTGCATCGGTATTTGATCAGCTTGATATTCATGAAGGTTTGATTACTAAGCTTCATCAGACACAAAAGAATTCTGACATCTATCTTGATGAGCTACAGGTATTAATTTACGATATGCTCTATGGTAACATGGATTGTTTTGGAGGTGTGAATCCTTATATCCAAACAGATCTTCAGATGGGTACCGATACCATCAGCGTGTCTCGTTCCGACTATGTAGGTTCCTCAACCGAAGGCGAAGATGGTCTGCTTGTAATCAATGGTCATAATTTTACACCATATAGCAAAATTTATATCAACGATGAATTTCATAACACTATCTTTATCAACAGTACTTTGCTTGTAGCTACATTACCAGAATTAGTGGAAGGAGATAAGATCAATGTCATTCAATCAGGCAATGACATGTATGAACTTAGCCGAACTGAGGATTATTTCTATGTTGATGATACCTTAAATGCAGCAATTAGTTCTCTGACCAATTTATCACCAACAGCAACACCAGTACCAGAAAAAGAAAGTGTTATCAATGGCTATATCAGCAAATAAAGAGCTGTAATTGAGTGATTTCCAACAGGTTAAGCATAACACCTATCTTGTTGGAGATCACATCAAATACAGCTCCTTTTTATTGTACAATCGTTCCTGTTAAAGATATCGAATCAAACAGTTCTTGATCGATGGATACCTCCTTTGAAGAATCCCATGCAGCATATTTCTCTTTAAATGCTTCTTCTTGTCTTTCACTAATAATTTCTTCTTTTTTGGCATCGGTTGCTTCTTGATTCATCTCTTCTACACAATAAAAGATAAACCAGCCTTCGTCAGTGTCCACTACCTCACTAATTTCGCCCTCCTTTAAAGCAAATGCAACCTTTTCAAGCTGAGTCATCATATCACCTTTCCCCACTGTGATTTCAACTTCATCTTGATCATCCGAATTTGCTAATGCAAAGTCCTTGAAATTATTCGTAGTTAATGCCTCTTCATGTAATTTTATTGCACGCGATTGCGCCTCTTCTAGTTGATCCTGTGTATATTCAAAACGATTACCTTCAGCATCATATCCGTATTTTCCTACTAGGATATATTGAAATACACGCTGTCTTGCCTCTTCCTCAGATACATTCGTGTCAACATTCAAAGTCAAGCTTTCATATACCTTATTAGATAACACATTGTCCTTATAAATATTTCGAATGATATCTTTATCTACAGAATAATACTCCATGGCTTCACTCGAGAAATTACTTAAAAATTGAGCAGTATATTCATCTACATCCAATAGTTCATCCTCTGTCAATGTGATACCAAGTGATTCTGCCTGAGAACAGACTAGCTTGAGATAAATCACCTCATCAAGCACTGCTTGCTTTAGCATGCTTTCATAGGTGGTTCCCTCGTCATCGATTTCTAAGGTCCATATATCAGTTCCATACGTACTTTCAATCTCTTCTTTGTTGGATTGGAGATAAATACGTAATTCGTCAAAGCTAACATCTTGATTGTTTACAGATAAAATAACTTTTTGTGCATTATCTTCAACTTGAATTCCCCCACCTGAAGTACTCCCACCTGTGACATCAGCACTGCTTTCTTTACTTTTACTACAACCTGCCATTGATAAAACTAAGGTTACAGCAACTATCATCACAATTTTCTTTTTCACTCTATCCTATCCTTCCTTATTACATAATGCTAACCTAATCTTATACTAAAAATATCTGCTAGTCCAGTAATTCCTTGAAATCGTTCAATAAAATCTTAACATTATCAAATAAGGATAATGCATCCAGCTTAATTAATTTACTTGTTTTATTCGCAATTGGTAGCTGATACGTAAACGTTGGATTTGCTCCAGGTATTAATTTCAATCGATTCGGATATTTTTGCATCAGCTCTGGAATCTTTTCCACTTTAAGCTTCGCTTTTGGGAACATCTTTAAGGTTACCTCATTCCCCTTTTGCTTTAGCTCTACGACAAATACTTGATGAGCTAAGGCTTTGAGATAAGCGATATTTAAAAGATTATTAACGGAAGCCGGTAGATCTCCAAAACGATCCAGCATCTCCTCTTGCATATCCATGAACTCTTCCTCATTCTCAATTCCTGCTACTCGTTTGTACATATCAAGCTTTTGCATCTCATTCTTAATATAGGTGGCAGGAATAAATGCATCCACATCCATATCAATGGAAGTATCAAATGTATCCTCTTCCGTTTGTTCTCCCTTAAGTGTCTTAACCGCATCATTGAGCATCTTACAGTACAAATCGTATCCGATTGCCTCCATATGCCCACTTTGCTCAGCTCCTAGTAGATTTCCTGCTCCACGGATCTCCAGATCTCGCATAGCAATTTTAAAGCCAGAACCAAGCTCCGTAAATTCCTTAATGGCTTGCAAACGTTTTTCAGCAATCTCCTTTAATAGCTTATCTCTCTTATACATTAAAAAGGCATAGGACGTACGGTTGGAACGACCAACACGTCCTCTCAACTGATAAAGTTGAGATAAGCCAAGCTGATCCGCATTATCGATAATCATAGTATTTACATTAGAGATATCAAGTCCAGTTTCAATAATTGTCGTGGAAACTAAAACATCAATTTCTCCATTGATGAACTCGTACATTATCTTTTCCAGTTGGTGCTCATTCATTTGTCCATGCGCGTACGCAACATTTGCATCGGGTACAAGCTTAGCAATGGTATTAGCCACCTCATCAATTCCATTCACACGATTGTGTACATAATATACCTGTCCATTTCTGGATAACTCACGTATAATAGCTTCTCGAATCATTTCGTAATTCTGTTCTAATACAAACGTCTGAATTGGCTGACGATCCACGGGTGGTTCCTCCAAAACACTCATATCACGAATTCCAACAAGACTCATATGCAGTGTTCTAGGAATTGGAGTGGCAGAAAGTGTTAATACATCGATATTTCCTTTTAATTGTTTAATTTTCTCCTTATGAGCAACACCAAATCTTTGCTCTTCATCAACGATTAACAGACCTAGATCTTTGAATTGTACATCCTTGGAAAGCACACGATGTGTTCCAATCAATATATCTAGCTGTCCCTTCTTTAATCGTTCCAATGCCTTTTTTTGCTCAGCTGGACTTCTGAACCGAGAAAGCATATCCACACTGATTGGAAAGTTCATCATTCTCTGTACAAAGGTGTTATAGTGCTGTTGTGCAAGGATGGTTGTTGGCACAAGAAAAACAACCTGTTTTCCATCTGAAACAGCCTTAAAAGCAGCTCGAATTGCTATCTCCGTCTTACCATATCCAACATCTCCACAAATAAGACGATCCATAATTCTTTTGCTTTCCATATCACGTTTCGTATCTTCAATTGCACGTAACTGATCCTGTGTTTCCTCATAAGGAAACATCTCTTCAAATTCCTTTTGCCAAACAGTATCTTTGCAAAACTGATGACCTTCCTTCGCCTGTCGTGTGGCGTAAAGTTCTACCAAGTCCTTTGCAATGTCCTTTACGGCACTTCTTACTCTTGCCTTGGTATTTTTCCACTCTACAGAATTTAACTTATTCAATTTTGGTTTCTTAGCATTCTGACTGGCATACTTTTGAATCACATCCAAGCCTGTAGCCAGAATATAAAGAACCCCACCGCCACCATACTCTAACTTAATATAATCTTTACTGACTTTATCTACTTCTATTTTCTCAATTCCGCGATAGATTCCAAGCCCATGATTTTCATGAACTACATAATCTCCTACATTCAAATCAGTGAAGCTTTGTATTTGTTTCCCTTCATAATTGGTTTTTTTCTTCTTTTTCTTCTTATCCGAACCAAAAATATCACTTTCCGATATGATGACAAGCTTAATCAGTGGATACTCAAATCCACGATGAAGATTCCCGTAAAGTACAACAATTTCACCCTTGATTGGTTCACGATCAAGGTCATCACTATAAATTGCAGGGAGGTTATTATCTCTTAGATCCTGAGCAAGTCGTTGTGCTCTTGTTCTGGAGCTTGATAACAAAAGGATTCGATACCCATTCTTTTTCCAATTCTCAAGGTCTTTAACTAAGATCTCAAAATTATTACTATACGGATTGACTGATTTCACAGTAATATCGAATTTCTTTTTGATTATAAGCTGAGGAATCTTATGATCCATCATACTAACAAGTATCGTTTGACGACGATTCAGATTTCCTAATAATTCTTTATAGTCATAGATAACGTCCATCTGACTTGGTAAGATATATCCCTTTTCGATTCGTCCAACCATACTTTCTGAAAACTCAGTAAATACTGCTTCTCCCTTTTCAACAAGTCTTGAAGGTTCATCTAGGAATACAATGGAATTATCATTATTAAAGTAATCAAAGAAGGAGTAGGTTTTTTGATAAAAGAAATTGATATAGCTATCAATATTCACTAGTCCTTGAAAGCACTCCAGATTTTCCTTAAACTCAGCAGTTAAACGTTCAATTCTAGCTGCTTCCTCTGTTTTCATATCCTTTCTCAGACTATTTGCATACTCTAATACTTGTACATTAATCTTATCAATCCCTGATCTTATAATCTCTTCTTCCAAGACAATTTCTGCTGCAGGATAAATCACGGCACAATTTACTCGTTCAATCGACCTTTGAGTTCCAACATCAAAGGTACGTATAGAATCAATTTCATCTCCCCAAAGTTCAATACGGTATGGCACCTCCTCCGTCAATGGAAAGATGTCTATAATACCACCTCGAACAGCAAACTCACCTGGATTCTCTACCTGCCCTTGACGTTCAAATCCAAGATGTACTAGCTTTTGAGATAGCTTTTCTAAGTCTAGAATCTCTTCTTCATGAATCGAAATTACACGCTCTGCTAGAAACTCTAAAGGAAGCAGCTTATCCATGCCACCATCAATCGTGGCAACTACAGTCAGTGGCTCCCTCTCAATGATTGCTTTTAGAATTTTCATTCTTTGTGAAACAATTGCATTTCCTCGAATATCCGCACTATAAAAAATAATATCCTTGGCTGGATATATATAAACATTTTTATCGTAGAGCTTGAGATCCTCATAGATTTCTTTTGCTTTTAAATCATTGTAGGTAATGATTAAACGAAACGGATGTTCCTTTGATAGTGCATAAATCATATGAGATTTTTGAGACTCAATACATCCTGAAATGGCTAAAGGATATTGACGTAAAGCCATCGCTTCCTCAATATCCTTAAACTCCTTATACTCATATAAGGGTGCAACAAACGTTTTCACTACTTGGCCTCCCTTTTATTAAATCGATTCATAGCTACCTCAAAACTTTCCTTAAGAATCACTTCACATGCCTTTGAGGTCTTCTCTAATGCTTCACGAATGGTTGGTTCCTCCGTCTTATCAAATCTAGCAAGTACATAGTCTGCCAAATCCCATTCGGATGGTTTTTCACCCACTCCTATTTTAATGCGAAAGAACTCATCTGTACCAAGATGTTGAATGATATTCTTAATTCCATTATGTCCACCAGCACTTCCTTTTTTTCTTAAACGAAGCTGCCCAACATCAAGTGAAATATCATCGTAAATGACAATGATATCCTCATTGGTTAATTTGTAATAATCAATCAATTCGCGCACACATTCTCCACTTAAATTCATATATGTCTGGGGTTGCACTAATATGACTTTTTCTCCACCAATATATCCTGTCCCGCAGATAGCTTTATGTTTTTTCATATCCAATCTTATCTGAAAATCATCCGCCAAACGAGTAATCGCATCAAATCCTATGTTATGTCTTGTTGCCTCGTATTTACTTGTCGGGTTGCCTAAACCAATGATTATATACATAAGTCTCCCTTCACATGTCTTCATGCTAGTCTATTTTTGTATGCAAACATGCCGCACATATAGCATCTCCCGATTGATTCAATCGATGCTATACCTGCGGTCATAAATATGTTATATTTTATTTTTATTATATACAAAACCTTTCTCTAGCGCAACTATGGTCTTGCATTATAATAGACAACGCCTGCTTCAGGTGTGATTCCTCTTGCTTCTAACAATTCTTGTACTGTGACAAGCTTATATCCTTGACGAATTAATTCAGGTATGACTTTTTCCATCGCATCAGCTGTGGATGGATATAGATCATGCATCAATAGAATATCCCCATCCTTCACCGTACTCATAATCTCTTTGTAGATGGAATCCGCATTCTTTGTTTTCCAGTCTAAGGTATCTACAGACCAAGCAATCATAGGAACTCCAACCGTTTCCTTCACAATATCATTCTTGGCTCCATAAGGAGGACGCAGATAAGCTTCTCCAACTTTAGCACTCTGATTTATCTTTTTATTGGCATATTGTATCTCGTATTTAATATCTTCTACACTTAATTTTGTCAAATCCTTATGATTAAAGGTATGGTTACCAATCTGATTTCCATCTTCATGTGCTTGCACAAGAGTATCTTGATACGTTTCAACACGGCTTCCCATAACAAAAAAGGTTGCATGTGAATTATATTCTCGAAGTATCTTTAGGATACGATCTGTTACTGGTGGATATGGACCATCATCAAATGTAAGGGCAATCATTTTTTCAGTTTCTTCTACCGGTTTCTCATTTTCATCTACAACTGGTGTCGGAGTGACTTCTTGCTCTTGTGTACCAGGATCATATACTTGATATGGCCCTTGAGGAGTTGGCTCTGGCTCTGGCGATGGTGTTACGGTAGATGTTATGATTGTTGGTGCTATTGTTGGTGCACTTGTTAGTATTGGTTGAAGTGTTGGTGTTAAAGTAAGCAGCGTATCTGCTAAAAGATCCTTTGGCTGCTCCGCTGCATTTACAATAGAACTTTCTTTTTCTTTTTGATCTGAGATTCCTAATTTATAACCAAGCAATAAGCTCGTACTTGCAATCAATGCTGCTACAATCCATAAAATTTGTAATGTGTATCTCTTTCTTCTTTTTCTCCCACGCTGATTCATGTTTCTATCCCTTCCAATCTATTACCCCTTACAATTGATTAGAGGCAGATGCCTCCATATTATCCTTTGTAACTAAAAGTAAATTACTATCTATAGAGTAAACTAGAACAACAAAACTTTCAAGTCCATTCATAAATCTTAAGAAAAAAGCAAGCTGTCAATTTTTAACAGCTTGCTTTTAGGACTTTTTTTAAACAGTGAGTAACTTTATTCGTTATCTTCCGGCATTCCTTCCAATGCAGCAAGTTCATACTTCTCCAAAATTATGCTTTGGATTTTGTCTCTTGTCTCAGAATTGATAGGATGAGCAATATCACGATATTCTCCATCACCAGCCTTGCGACTTGGCATTGCAATAAACAGTCCTTTTTCCCCTTCAATTACCTTGATATCATGAACAACAAATTCATTGTCCAAAGTGATTGATACCACTGCTTTCATCTTACCATCCTTACTAACTTTACGCACTCTTACATCTGTAATTTGCATAATGTATCCCCCTTTAGTATTTAGTTTTCGTCAGTTTCTTGAAATGTTTATAATACATATCGTTCATTTTTTTCAATCACGATTTTTACATTTCCTTCTTCTCCGACATGTGTCGTATTTGGTCTTATAGTATCACGACTTTCAACAATACAGTTTTCAATGTACGTATTGTCACCAATATGCACATCATTTAAAATAATTGAATTTTTAATAGTACAATTATTTCCGACATAAACTTTCTTGAATAAAACGGAATTCTCAACTATTCCATTGATGATACATCCACTTGAAACCAAACTATTCTTTACCGCTGAGCCTTGGTTATACTTTGCTGGCGGTAAATCATCAATTTTAGAGTATACATCTGGATACTGTTTAAAAAAATAGTCCCTTATTTCTTTATTAAGAAAATCCATATTGGTTTTGTAGTAACACTGAACACAGGAAATACTGCTCCAGTAGCTGTCAATTTCATATGCATAAAGCTTTTTCTGATCCATATAACGAATTAGTATGTCCTTGACAAGATCATAACGCTCTTCCTGAGCAGATTTTTCAATCAACTCAATTAAATGACGACGACGAATTACATAGACACCAATTGAAACCTCGTAAGACTTTGGCACAAGTGGTTTCTCTTGAAAATCAATAATTCTTTTATCTTCATCTGTTACAACTGTACCAAATCTTGTAACATCATCTGTCATTGGAACTTTCTTTGTTACAACTGTAATATCTGCTTTTTTTGCGATATGGTATTCGAGTACCTTATTATAATCTAATTTATAAATCCCATCACCAGATGAAATTACAACATATGGTTCATGACTAGATTTTAAGAAATTCAGATTCTGATAAATCGCATCTGCAGTTCCTCGATACCAAAAGCCATTATCTGCAGTAATCGTAGGAGTGAATAAAAATAATCCTCCCTGCTTTCGTCCAAAATCCCACCACTTGGAGGAACTTAGATGTTCATTCAAAGATCTAGAATTATATTGAGTCAACACTGCAACCTTATGAACATGGGAGTTCGACATATTGCTTAGTGTAAAGTCAATGGCTCTAAAACTACCCGCTACTGGCATAGCAGCAATTGCTCTTTTGTTGCTCAATTCCTTCATTCTTTTGCTATTGCCACCTGCTAATACAATACCTATCGCTCTCATCGCTGTTCACCTACCTTAATTAAGCATTCTCCGGATGGTAGAATGCCACTAGGATAATCATCCACTGTGGTTCCACCTAAAACTGCTGTATTCTTTCCAATTTGAACTCGGTCAGGAATGATACTATTCTCACCAATGGTTACAAGGCCATCGGTATAGATATGAGGGTATCTTACATTCGTAACCTCATCGCCAACACCAAGTTCACAATTAGAACCGATGAAACAGTTTTCTGCAATGATAGCTTTATTGATCGTTGTATTTTCTCCAATTACAGTTGATTTCATAATAATAGAATCTCTTACAACCGTGCCTTCCCCAATCGTAACTCCTGCTCCGATGACACAATTATAAGCTTTTCCATAAATTTCAGTGCCTTCACCGATAATGCAATGCTCCACTACTGCGTTTTGTGCAATGTATTGTGGTGGAATCACATCACTCTTCGTATAGATTTTCCAAAATTCTTCATATAAATTAAACACTGGAACAAGATCAATCAACTCCATATTTGACTCCCAATAAGAAGTTAGAGTTCCCACATCCTTCCAATATCCATTATACTCATAAGCGAAGATGCGATCACCCTTTTCATGGCAATATGGGATGATATGCTTTCCAAAGTCACAACCTTTTTGCTCAGATAGTGATATGAGTGCTTCTTTTAAAACTTTCCATGTAAATATGTATATACCCATTGATGCTAGATTACTTCTTGGATTCTTAGGTTTTTCCTCAAATTCCATAATTCTTTTGTCTTCATCTGTAATTACAACACCAAAACGACTTGCTTCTTCCATTGGAACTGGTATTGTAGCTAAGGTAACATCTGCGTTGTTTGCTTTATGGAACTCTAACATAACCTCATAATCCATTTTATATATATGATCCCCACCAAGAATCAGCACATATTCGGGATTATAATACTCCATATACTTTAAGTTCTGATAAATAGCGTTTGCTGTACCTGTATACCACTCTTTGTTCGTGCTTTTCTCATAAGGAGGTAAAATGGTTACTCCACCAATGTTTCGGTCAAGATCCCATGGAATACCAATTCCAATATGAGTGTTCAATTGTAAAGGTTGATATTGAGTCAATACTCCGACAGTATCAACACCGGAGTTTATACAATTACTAAGTGGAAAATCAATGATACGATAGTTTCCACCAAATGCAACTGCTGGTTTTGCGACACTAGAGGTTAAAACGCCTAATCTTGAACCTTGTCCCCCCGCCAACAGCATTGCAATCATTTCTTTTCTAATCATGTCGTCACCTCTTGCTGTTTGATATTTGCATTATATCATTCTTTTATTAAATTGTGAATATATTTACCAAAAAAAAACGATAAAATTATTTTTTTTTAGTCAAATTTTTGCATAATTTATATAAATCTGTCGATAGAGGTATATTTTGAGAAATTTGTGCAAAATCGCCAACCCAATCTCTTCATAATTTTAGCATAAATTTCTACTAAGCATCATACATATGGAATAATGGTGTGAAATTTAGATTCCTATATTTGTTTATTGGGAGGTTGTAATTTCATATAAAAAGGTTATAATAAGCATATCTAAAACTAGAATAACTAG
This sequence comes from Bacillota bacterium, assembly GCA_023415655.1. Classification (GTDB taxonomy): domain Bacteria; phylum Bacillota; class Clostridia; order Lachnospirales; family Lachnospiraceae; genus Lachnoclostridium. The sequence continues at coordinate 22,313 of JAEZKD010000023.1, forward strand.
CGTTTTTTTTTATGCTTTGAATTAAAACTGGAGGTCATTGACTATGTATCAAATCGATTTTACACATCCCATCCACATTCATTTTATAGGAATCGGTGGTATCAGCATGAGCGGGCTAGCAGAACTCTTACATACCAAAGGGTTTACTGTAACAGGCTCCGATCAAAAAATGAGTAAGATTACTGAGCACTTACAAAGGCTTGGAATTGAATGTACATCTGGACATCATGCTGAGACGATTACGGATGGTATTGACCTTATCGTATATACAGCTGCGATTCATACAGATAATCAAGAATACCAAGCAGCAATTGCTAAGAATATTCCAATGATGGATCGTGCCACTTTGGTTGGTCAGGTTATGAAACAATATAAAAATGCAATTAGTATTGCAGGTACTCATGGTAAAACTACTACTACCTCAATGGTATCTCTGATGATGTTAGAAGGTGATATGGATCCAACCATCTCCGTTGGTGGTATTCTTGATAATATTGAAGGTAATATACGAATTGGAGAATCTGACAATTTCATTGTTGAATCTTGTGAATATAAGAATAGCTTCTTAAGCTTTCATCCAACTCATGAGATTATCCTTAATATTGAGGCAGAGCATCTTGACTTCTTTAAAGATATTACTGATATTCGTCAATCCTTCAAAACATTCGCACAAAAACTCCCAGCCTTTGGCAACCTTGTTATTAATAGCGAGATCCCAGACTATGAAGAGATTACAAAAGACTTGCAATGTCATGTTATAACCTATGGAATCTTGCCAGGAAAAACAAACCTAGACTCAATTACTTGCCCATATACTTATGCTGCTGCAAATATAACCTACAATGAATATGGTTGTGGTTCCTATGACTTAATTCGTAACAATGAGTATCTTACTCGCATCGATTTAGGAGTTGTTGGTCGACATAACATATCTAACTCAATCGCAGCCATTGCTCTTGTAGACCGTCTTGGCGTTTCGGTGGATGCCATGAAGTCTGCACTCATCAAATTTACTGGTACTGAACGACGCTTTCAAAAGAAAGGGGTAGTCGGTGGTGTGACAATCATCGATGACTATGCTCATCATCCAACTGAGATCAAAGCAACGCTAACTGCTGCGAAAAGTTATCCTCATAATCAGTTATGGGTTGTATTTCAACCACATACCTATTCAAGAACGAAAGCTCTGTTTCATGACTTTATAGATGCACTCTCACTTGCTGACAATATTATTCTTGCTGATATTTATGCTGCAAGAGAACAAGATCCAGGTGATATTTCCTCGGAAGATCTTCAGAAAAAGCTCGTGGAAAACCACAAGAATGCCTACTATATTCCTAACTTTGAAGATATTCAAAACTTTTTATTGAAAAAATGTACTAACGGTGATCTGTTGATAACTATGGGCGCCGGAGACGTTGTTTCTATTGGAGAATCTTTATTACGTAGATAGTTATCCACATTATCCACAACCTTATCAACATTTATTATGAGATAGGGGTGTGGATTTTTTGTATTTAGCGCACAATTCTACAGGATTAGACTCAAATCGTTAGAAATGCAGTATTTATAATACTTTGCAGTATTTTTCCAAATATTTGTTCGAATTAATCCACTGGTTTATCCACATTATCCACATTATTAACAACTACATCTACGTTCATATCCTTACCAAAAAACCCTATTTGCAACTCAATTTTTATATGCTATAATGTGCATGCAACTGAAGGCCTACCTATATTTATTAAGTATTAGGGGGAGGGCCTGATCACTCGCCTACATAAAGAATGGGGTGTAATTATGGGTAATATAACGTTATTATCAACAACTGACCATGGTGTTACTATTATTTCGAATCGATTTATCGATGAGTATATGCCAAAAGCTAATGGCAGCTATGTAAAAGTATATCTTCTCCTTTTACGCTGTCTTCAAAATAATAAAATAAATACATCCATATCATATATGGCTGAACAATTAGATGAAACTGAAAAAGACATTGATCGTGCACTCAAGTACTGGGAGAAAGAGAAGCTTCTTGTTCTGACACGTTCCAATAAATCTACTATCGAATCTATCTCTCTTTGCTCTCCTGATACAATGAATGTAAATTCACAAACCTACCCAGTCACAGAGGTTAAAACGGAAGAATCTACTTCCGATTCCACCATCACATCAACAATAACCAAGCCAACCATTCATAAACCAAACTATTCAGATGCTCAGATTCAACAGTTAACTGATATCGAAGAAGTAAAATGGATTATGAATACTGTGGAACGTTTATTGGAACGCTTATTAAAGCCAACGGATGTACAGTTGATACTCTTCTTATACGAAAGTGTAGGCTTTAGCGCAGAATTGATTTTCTATCTCTATGAATACTGCGTTTCTAAAAATAAAAAAAGTGCATCCTATATTGAAACGGTAGCTATGGCTTGGGCACAGGAAGGCATTAATACCGTAGAGAAAGCGGAAGAGGCCACTGCTGCTTATAGTAATAACTATAATGCAGTCAATAAAGCTTTCGGACTAAATCGTGCCCCTGGTACGATTGAAAAGAAATTTATGCACCGTTGGTTCCATGAATATTGCTTTGATATTCAGATTATTGAAGAAGCTTGCAATCGTACGATGCTAGCAACTGGGAAACCAGACTTTAAGTATGCAGACAAAATCCTAGAGAACTGGAAAAAGAAAGGTGTAACCAGCCTAAAGGATATTGCCACCTTAGATGAGTTACACGCAAAACAAAGTGCAGTGAATGCTGCAAATAAATTAACAGCTGCAACCAAACAGCCAGTTAGCTCGAACAAATTCAATGCCTTTCCACAACGCAAATACTCAGAAGAGGATTTCTTATCCATGGAACAACGCCTCTTAAATAACCGATAACTGAAAGGAGCCATATGGGACTTAAGAATTATCAAATTAATACAATTCTTCGGGAATACGATAACCGACGTCTGCAAAGTAAATATGAGCTTGATCGTCGCAGGGAAGAGGTTTATGCAAAGTTACCACAACTACAAGAAATTGATAATGAGATGATTCATGATTCCATTCAAAGTGCCAAACTTGCACTCATGAATGATTCAAAAGCATTGGATGGTCTAAAAGAAAAGAATGAGAAGCTAAAAGAAAAGAAGCAACAGCTAATGCTTGCTGCTGGATACCCAAAAGATTATCTAGAGCCTCATTATATGTGCTCAGCCTGTCAAGATACTGGGTATATCGAGAATGAAAAATGCAGTTGTTTTAAACAAGCAATTGTTAATTTACTCTATGCACAGTCGAATGTAAAAGATGCACTAAAAACAGAAAACTTCTCTGCATTCTCTCTTGAGTACTATGACAATACGAATATCGATGAAATCTTAAAGGTTACTCCCTTCGTTAATATCAAGAATGTATTAACTGTTATAAAATCCTTTATTCATAATTTTAATAGTAAATATGAAAATCTTTTGATTTATGGGAATACTGGAGTAGGAAAAACCTTTTTATCCAATTGCATCGCCAAGGAATTACTCGATGCTGGACACACAGTTATATACTTAACATCCTTTCAACTGTTTGATATCCTTGAAAAATATAAATTCAAGAATGCAGAGGATCAAGACGACATAACCAATCACTTTGAGTATATCCTAGACTGTGATTTGCTTGTAATTGATGATATCGGTACCGAGATGAATAATACATTTATTACTTCTCAACTATATCAGTGTATCAATGAACGTCATTTGAAGCAAAAGTCTACAATTATTTCGACTAACCTATCCTTTGATCAACTAAAAAATAACTATAGTGAACGTATTTTTTCAAGAATATCTAGTAACTATACCTTATTAAAAATCATTGGAGATGATATTCGATTGCAAAAACTCTTAAGTGCAAGAAGGAAATGACTAGATTAACCTTGACGAAACATGTTGATAATAGTATTATTAACGAGTGTTAAAACCGATATATGAATGATACTGGAGGAAAAATGATGTCACAAGATAATTTTTTAGAAACGATTCCTGTGGGTACACTTGGTATTATTGCTCTCGAAAGTAGCAAAGGCCTTGGTCAGAAAGTCAACGATTATATTGTTGAATGGAGAAAGCAACGTACTGGTGCTCATACTGCTACAATGGCTTTCGCAGGATATCAAAGAGATTCCTATCTGATTAAGCATGCTTGCCCACGTTTTGGATCTGGTGAAGCAAAAGGTACCATTAAAGAGTCTGTTCGTGGTGATGACTTATACTTACTTGTTGACGTTTGTAATTATAGTTTGACTTACACTGTTTGTGGGCACACCAATCATATGTCTCCAGACGATCACTATCAAGATCTAAAAAGAATTATTGCTGCAGTTGGCGGTAAAGCTAGAAGAATTACTGTTATTATGCCTTTCCTATATGAAAGTAGACAGCATAAGAGAAGTTCTAGAGAATCCTTAGACTGTGCTCTCGCACTTCAGGAGTTAACCAATATGGGTGTGGAAAGTATCATAACCTTTGATGCCCATGATCCAAGAGTTCAGAATGCAATTCCATTAAAAAGCTTTGAAACCGTAATGCCATCCTACCAGTTTATCAAAGGTTTATTAAAGAACGTGCCAGATATTAAAATAGATGCAGAACATATGATGATTATCAGCCCGGATGAAGGTGCTATGGGACGAGCAGTATATTTTGCAAACGTTCTTGGACTTGATATGGGTATGTTTTATAAGCGTCGTGATTATACAACAATTATCAATGGTCGTAATCCAATTGTTGCACATGAGTTCTTAGGAAGTGACGTAGAAGGAAAAGATGTTGTTATTTTAGACGATATGATCTCATCTGGTGAAAGCATGCTCGATGTAGCTCGCGAATTAAAGAAGAGAAAAGCAGGTAGAATTTTTGTTTGTGCTACGTTTGGTCTCTTCACCAATGGATTAAAGCAGTTTGATGAAGCCTATGAGCAAGGACTCATCTATCGTGTTATGACAACAAACTTAGTATATCAGACCGAAGAATTATTAAGTCGTGAATACTATATTAGTGCTGATATGAGTAAATACATTGCACTTTTAATTGATGCCTTAAATCATGATGCTTCCATCAGCGAATTCTTAAGTCCAACCGAACGAATTCAAAACATTCTTAGAAAATATAATCAAAAATAGAATAGGAAGCACTCGATTCTAAACATTCATCGGTAGTTAAATTCCTTTAAAATAAAAACAGCGTGTATCCATTGAGGATGATACGCTGTTTTTACTTTTATAAATGTATGATATGAACCGGAATGTTTTCCTGTCTGGCAATTTCCTCTTCTCTTGAATGGCAGGTTAGCATAATAATCTGATGTTTTGATTGTTCCTGAAGCATTCTTAAGGACTCCTTCGTACGTATATCATCATACAATGCAAAGGAATCATCTAAGATGATAGGAAGCTTTACCTCTGGGAAGAGTAGTGACGCTACCGCAAGACGTAATGCTAGATACATCTGATCCATGGTACCAGCACTTAAATTCTCAATGGATACGTACCTCGTCTTTTGCAAGACCTTTAAGTTAAGGTTTTCATCCACAGTTACTTCTTGATATTCGTGATTGCTAATCTTGTCAATTAGCTCAGAAACAACTTCATTTAGGCGTACACCAAAGGTATCATGAATGGTTGACGATATTTCCTTTAATGTTTGTATACTTAATACAATGGCTTGAATCTCCTTTCGCATTGTTTCCCTTTGATTCAGCAGCCGTTCTAACTCTGCTTTGTCATTAAGAAGCTGCGCCTCTTGATTATGGTTTACCTCCAAGGTCCATCGAATTCGTTCCATCTGGCCTTTTAATTCCTCATAACGTGATTGATATTTTTCGATACCTTCTGTAATCTCGTTACGATATTCCTCTGAAACCACCTTAAGCTCTTCCATACAACTGTCACAAACCTCTGGATCATTTAGAAAGTACTCCATATAGTTTACAATTTCAAGCTCCAATTGCTCTGACTTTTCCTTTAAAGACTTGAGAGAAACCAAATACTCCGCCTTACGCTCTAACATTTGCTCACGTTCTAATTCATTCTTAGTTACCTCATTATATTTCATCACAAGCTGACTTTCATTGCTGACACGATGTGCTAATAAAATGTCATGTCGTTTGCTATGAAGTCGAAATATATTATGTTCAAACTGTTTTTCTAGCTCCTCCATCTTCTTTCGATCGTGTTCATCTTTGGTAGCTTTATAAACATATTCAATAATCGCTACAAAAATTAAAAATACTCCAATGCTACAACGAGCAATCGGATTCCCTATAGGAAGCAAACATAAGATTATCCCAAAAAAGGCATTGATAATCCCCAATGATTTTCCATTGAGTTTTTTTGGCTTATGCTCCTTTTCCCATTCTACCTTCTGTCTACGTATTTCCTCTTCATAGCTTTGTTTTTCCTGTCGAAGCTGTTCTAGTTCCTTTAGATGATCTTGGATAACCTCAGAGCTATCTAGTTCTACAATGCTGCGCTTCGTTTTCTCTGTTAAGTTTCCTAATCGTTCTTGTAGCTGCTTGATCTGATTGAGCATATCTTTATAGATACGATACTTTTCAAGTATTGCTGGCAAGAGTGATAGCTTAGCAAGTCTATCCTTACTGGAAGCATCCGAATATTTTAGACGTTTCGCCTTGACTTCCTCAAGAGCACTGGTTAAGGTTTTCAATTCCTCATTCAATTGCTCACACTGTTGAATAGTTTCCTCCTCTTTCTCAATCTCTTTCATGAGTGTATTGATTTGATCATTGGGAAGTGACTTTTCTAGTTGTTTCTTCTTATCCGTTAGATAGCTAAGCGCACGATTGACATCAACTTCCGTACTTTTTGACATGGAAAGATTCGTGATATAATTCTTTAACTCTTGTGCAAGCTCATACTCCGTTTTTGCCTTCAGTTGCTCGATGCTGACTGTATTACAGTACACACTTTCTGTTAAACCTTTCAGTAATGCTTGCATCTGTGTTTCATCACTTGCAACCTCTCTTCCAGTACGCACACATATAACCGACAAACGTTTCTCTTTTTTATAAAAGCTACGATTGATTCGATAATCCTCCCCATCCAACTCAA
>JAEZKD010000050.1 GCA_023415655.1 Bacillota bacterium
AATGCTTCTTTCCCTCAATTAGTCGGGTCATTTTCCCTTCCCAACACCGACTAAATGCTTCTTTCCCTCGATTAGTTGGGTACCTTTCCCTTCCTCCCACCGACTGAATTCATACTTTTATAATAAAAGGTCGATCTTTACCTAATTCCCTAGCTAATTAGCTTTTTTAAGTTCCCTTATCCAATAAAGGTTTAACTTCTATAAATCTTCAAGGAGTTCATCTGTAATTATGAGTTAATCTATTGAACATATATCATTAGGAATCCTCCTATGAATTCATTATAACTTGGAGTTGTACATTCTTAAATGATCAAATGTGAGCACTCTTATAGTAGCATTCATAATTCACGAATAATGTCATAATAGTCATCTAGATTTGATGACCGCTTACGAGTTTTTGGCTTTACATATCCATTGATATATTTATGAATTGTACATCAATCTTTGTCTAATTCCCTAGCTAATTGGCTTTTATATATTTTCAAAGTTCCCTCCTTAGTCCATATCCAACCCTCAAATTTAGAGAAAATACATTGCTCGAGCCATGAGAATTCAGTGAAATAGGACATTCACAAAACAGAGTCCTAATAAGATACTCCGTTTTGTAAATGTCCTATCTAATGATTACTTATACTTTTTTAATATTCGGTAAATCGAACTTTCAGATAAATAATATTCTTTTGACAATTCAACAATGGTTTTCCCATCATTAAAAGCTTTATAAATGAGCCGATTTCGAATTGCTAACTCACTCTTTTGTCCAGAGCTACCCCACTCTTTTCGTTTTTCTTCTCGTGGAATATAAAGAAAGCCTTCTCGGATATAGTTACGAATTTCAACCAATAACTCATCAGGAAGAACATTTAATGCATTTATATATTTCATTCATTACTTGCTCCTAATTCTAATTATTCTTTAGAATGCGGATTCTGTACGATTCATGAATGAATTGGCAAATATTTCATTACGCTCCACACGTATTTGCCTGCTACAGAATCGCATGGAGCTTAAGTAAACGTTTATTCTTCATTCATCTATCCTCCTTAATTGTAAATCATTCGAATCTATTTACCATGATTATACTTTTCTTCATATTGGAAGTCAATGCTATGGCTATCCCCTTAAGAGACAATACAACTAAAATTTTCAATGGAGTTATAATCCTATATTATGAAAAGTACACTGTTATGAATTAGTAAAATATTCAGAAAAATCGATCACTCCCCACTAATCATCATAATATATTAATATAAGACATTTTATTATTAGTATGGAGACTCAAAACATGAATGAAATGATAGGCTCTAAAATAATAGATTCAGAAATATTAAACTCAGAAATAATCGGATCAGAAATAAAAAACTTAGAAATAATTAGCTCTGAATTAATTAACTCAGAATTAATTAGCTCAGATATAAAAGACTCAAGAATAAAAGACTCAGGTAGAATTAACTCAGAAATAATACACACAGAAAGAATTAACACTGAATTAATAGATTTTGAAGCAATGAAGTTAAATATTAGAAAAGGAGACTACCCATATCTTGGATCAGGCTCTGGACGAAACGTATATGATTTAGGAAATGGTTACGTGGTCAAAGTCTCAAAAAACAGCAAGGGCATTGCACAAAATAAGGTTGAGCATCAGATCTCCCTAACTGATGACTCTAACATCTTTGCAAAAGTCATAGCAAAATCGGAAAATAATCGCCTTCTTATTATGGAAAAAGCAGATAGGATTAAGGATTTTTCTGAAGTAAGAGCCTATTTTAACGTGACAAGTAATAAGGAGCTTTTTCGTTTAGATGAGATTAAATCTGTTTATATTAAGCATAATGTACTTTTAAATGATTTATACAGAACTGCTAATTGGGGGATGATTCATGGTCGCCCTGTCATAATTGATTACGGGTTTACAGAACGAGTAAGAAGAAGATATTATTCTCCTTTTAACATATTGTAGTTTCATATGCGAATGATAGAAAATGCGAATGATAGAAAAGCAAATTAATAGAACAAGGTCTAGCTTTGCATATGACTTACAGATACATAAGAGCAGAAGCGTATACCTGCTCTTATGCACTCCTTTTAGTTGATACAAGCTCTACATAATTCTAATTGATCATTTAAAAAATAAACTGTTCTAGTTCTGACACGGAGGTACAATAATAACGACATTCCGTTTTCATGTAGAATGAGATTTCTGGAATCGCGTGTGACCATCCAGCTCCTATAAAATCTATCCCTGCATTCTCTGCCATCATTTTCCCCGGTTTTAAATCATCAATCATAACTAAGTCCTGAGGTTTTAGATTGAAATGTTCTAATATCTGTTCAATGGCCCAGATAGAAGGTTTTCTTTGTTCAGGAGGTAAATCCCAACCATATATCATCTCAGGAGTTGGCAAATGATTCACTTGGTAATCACGCAATATATTTTCCGTCATCGAATGAGATACGACACATATGATACCTCCTGCTTTATGAAAGCGCCATAGAATTTCACTGATTCCCTCAAACATCGGAGGTGTATGTAGCATCACATATTTTAACCACTGCTCTGTCTGATATTGCATCTCCTCTTCCGTAAAATGTAGGATATCTCTACAAAAACTACTAAACCCTGGATCAAAATTATAATGTAAAAATTCATCTAGGGTTAAGCTAAATTCCGGTCTCAATTTTTTTAAGACATTCAGAAAGGAAGGAAAATTAACAGTTTCTGTACTGTTCACGATGGTATCGTCATGGTCTAACACTAAGCATTTATATTTCATTTTTCTCACCTGCACCTTCTTATTGATTATCTCTCATTTGTCAAACGAGACCATTCTTTATAAGCCAAATTCCAAGTTTTTTCGTTAAATGGTCGCTCCATATCATGTTTCTTGGTTGCATATTCCTCTGCAAATAAAACAAACGTAATCGCTTGTTCTCTGGCTGTCTCTAATTCTTTCGTAATGATGCCAGACCAAACCTTAACCTCTTTTGCATAATCGGATTCTCTAGTATGGCTCAATGTTGCTTTCATATCATAAGCAACACGTTTTAAGGTCCCAGTGTAAGTTTTGTCTTTCCATTCTAATATTGCATAAGATGCAGAAGTATTAAAATCAAGAGGTAATCCACAGGAACCTGGATTGATCAATAGTTTTCCTTCGTGCTCCCAAGCTAAAGGAATATGGGTATGTCCGAATATGTATACCCCATTATCTAAATCAGAAAGAATTGAATGAAGCTTTGCATCATCATTTAGTAAAGAGGTTGAAAAATCAGAAAAGGTATCCAACGTAAACCTCTTTTCATCCATTCCTTGTGCAAAGAAACAAGGACCTATTGCGGCTGGAGTTGTATCTAAAAAATACATCTGTGGTTTGTGGAACATAAAAATAGGTGGACAATTCTCATGTTCTATCTTAATTTCTTTCGGTAATCCACATAAAAAACTACGATTTCTTTCCGATAATGACTTATAAACCCAAGGTCCTGCCTCAAACTGACCTTTCGGCCATCCCTCTGGTTTAATCGACGACAAATGCACTAAATAATCATCTTCGTTACCACTGACCACAAAGCTGTTCTCGACTGATTGAATCGTATCCAAAATTTCATTTGGGTATGCGAGTCCTATACTATAATCACCGAGAAATATATAAGAATCAACCCCGTTTTCATGGGCATCTTGAAGAACTGCCTTTAGAGCTGGAAGATTTCCATGAATATCCGAAATCAAAGCATATTTAATAAGTATCATCTCCTTTGTTCTGTTATTTTATCCCATAGAGTTTATGGAATGTTACGTACTTAGTTACTCTTATATCCCATATTATCACATTGAGCAAAATAAAAAAACAAATATTTCCATTAAAGATGATCTTATGACGTTTTATTTAGTTGTTTCATCATAAACATCTCCATTGTCTCGACAAACGGTGGAATATCTTTGATTAAACAGCCACAATCCTTATAGTTAAGCTTTCGATAAAAATGTTGAGAGGTTTCCTCCACCATAGTTGAGGTCATAACCAACTCATGACCTAGTTTTCGCATATCATCTTCCCAGGATAACATCGCTTTTGTACCTATTCCTCTTTTGTGATAGTTAAAGTCTATGTAGATCAGATTAAGAAACGGTATGATATCCCAAAACAGATTATATCTAAGCACCCCTACACTTTGATTGTCTTCTTCAATAATGTAGCATTGATTCAATGTAACTTTTCTATCATATTCCTCTTCTTTCAGATGCTGATCAAGCGTAAACCAAAAACTTTTATCATTCATAGTTGCAAATCTTATGCGACACACAAATCCTACCTCCCTGTTTTCCCTGAATAGCCTGTCTTAATCGCTTATTACTATCTACTAACTAAGTTCAAAACTTCATGATCTTTTCACTGCTAATACCATTCTATCATATCTTACAGAAAAAGTATTATTAGAATCATTTTAAATAAATTACAATAAAATAGGGCAGACACAAATCGAGTATCTACTTACAGATAGCTCAATTTTGTCATGCCCTAATCCTCCAACTATCATCTATGATAATACTCATATGTTTGTTCTATCTATCTTCTAAGATAAATGTCTCAAAGGCTTTGATTGCTTTATCTCTCATACTAAAATCGAATATACCATTATTTATTAACTTAATCGTGAAGAACATATGCTCTGCAATAGATATTTTATAATCCTTGATAAATTCTTCATAAGTATAATCCTTTACTTGTTCGCAAAGACATTGGTAATAATAATCAAGCAATGGCTTTGCACACCTTTTATCGGATTCAATATGAAGAGCTAATAACATAGCTAAATCCTCAGTGCATAATCCAATCCTGACTGCTTGAAGACCAATGAACTTCACTGTTCTATCGTTTGTTTTAGACATAAAGGTTTGGCCAGGATGGAGGTCACCATGAATAATCGTAATATTTTTCCTAGTACGAAATCTTTCCTCCATCAGTTTTGGATATTCCTCTCTTAAATACTGAATTGCATATTTAAAATAATCCAGTTTTTTAGGCTCTATATTGTTTACATAATTCAACCATAGTTTAGGAATTTTCCCCATCTCTTCGTTTGCTCTGTATGTATTGTAATCCCTTTCTATACAACTAATATGAGATAGAATATTCTCTTTGGATTCTAATCTCCAATCAAAACCAAGCTTTTCAAAAGCCTCGGGGTTATCCCAAAAAATTGAGTGTAACTTAGCTGTCGCTGATAAGATGTCATTATAATTCTGTCTTATCATTTCACCATTCTCATTATTTTCATCAAAATCATACCCTTGGATATAATCATTGGATAAATCGTCCATCAGAACAACTTTCTCTTTCAGATCAATATAATAAATCTGTGGAATCGCCATGGTATACTCTTTGATAAAATTAATTGTAAATAGTTCTTTATCATTACTACCATATATTTTTTCGAGTAATTTCATTTCTTTTTGTGCTGCCGATATGGTAATGCTTATGATTAAAGTACCATCTTTTTTTATCGGTGTCTTCTTAGTCACTGTACAATACCCTAAGTTTGGGTAAGCGTTGTATACAGAACTTATAATTGTATCGTCGTCTAGACCTAGATTAGCTTTATCTTTTGATGCAACTTCACCATCCATTTTTTGTATTACATATTTCGCTATGTATTCTGCTTGCTGTTCCAAAAGTGTTGGTTTTTCTTCTTCGATTTTCTCATCAAAGGAATAGGCTGGCATAATGATATCGTCAATCGTACATCCAAATATTTGTGATAAGACGGGTAATAAGGTTGTCTCTGGCAAAGTATGACCGTTTTCCCATTTACTGATTGCTTGTGGGGAGATAGTAAGCATTTCTGCAAGTCTTTCCTGTGATAATCCAGTAGTCTTTCGCAGCGTAGCAATTTTAACTCCTACTTTTTTGGTATCTAACATATAACCTCTCCTTACATTCTAATATTCAACGTTGTTAATATCATTATAGTTACTACCGTTCACAGAGACCATACCAAATATAGGAAGAGAACTTAACTTTAGGTTAACCTTTTTCGTGTCATCAATAACGAAACGTAGAATAGCCAAAAGCCTTATCAATAGAGTCCTTCTAACGATCTTAAATCAAAGACCTTTCGCAAGAAATTCAGTCCATTCCTTACGTTTAAAATTAGTAGCCAACCCACATTCGTTAAGATATTCAATGAATTGTTTCAAACGTGAGTAGTCCAGCTGCATCTTTTTTTGTTTCATTAACAACATCAGATTGATTGTACTTTCTACATCATTCGCTTTGATATAACAATATAAACATTCCCATAACACAAAGTCATATGTATTAGATACGTTATGCAGATATTTTCCCCACTCATACCATTCTGCTTCCGACAAATCGGTAAGATTCTCTATTGGTGGGTACGATGTAAAGGAACAATACGTATTATTCTGTTTAAATCCTAGTGATTCTGCAATTGCAATTGAACCCTTATTGGAATCAACACATAGCCAATCTATCGTTTCATATCCCTGATAAAAACATTGTTTCACCGTCGCTGACACCACTATTTTTGCAAACCCATTCTTTCGATATCTTTCATCCGTATGAATGCCAATCGCAATTTGATGATCCGAATAACAATCGCTAAGCGACCAACTTACAATTGCCTCATCATTATGTATATAGTAACCTACCCCATTTGATTGGAAGGCATCTTCACTCCCCCAATTATCTACCCAATCCAGTATCTCCTCTGAGTTATCATAATTCATTTCTCGTAACTTATGAATATCAACTTTCTCTAAATGAAATCCTTCCTTTAATACTGTTTTACATTCGATAAAATCTTCACTAGAAAGCACATAATGTCTTCTTTGATACTTTCTAATCAAAGAGTTTTTATGAATTGTAGGTATCCACTCTATCCATTCTTCTGAATCTGGTGTTAATGGATCCCAAAAATCTAATTCCTTTGAAATTTGAGAAATCTCCTTGTTAGTACTACCAGCAATTAAATTACATTCACTTGTTTTAATTAAAGCTACCGTTGGTTGATCCATATCATCTACAAAGATTTCACCAGGCATAAGCCCGTTGATCACTGAAAAAACAGATAATTCATTTTGTGATTTGACCAAAGCTTTCACCTTATAATAATCATTCTCTTCTAATCTAATCATGTTCTTTTC
>JAEZKD010000075.1 GCA_023415655.1 Bacillota bacterium
ACTATATGATTTAAAAGTTGATTTAGTAGGTACTAATTAGATAAAGTAACACGACTAGCAGAACTAAAAGGTGATTTAGTCGGTTAGAAGAAGAGAAAGTAACCCGACTAATTGAGTAAAAAGGCGAATTAGTCGGTACGAAGAAGAGAAAGTAACCCGACTAATTGAGTAAAAAGTTGATTTAGTCGGTACGAAGAAGAGAAAGTAACCCGACTAGCAGAATGAAAAGATGATTTAGTCGGTGCGAAGAAGAGAAAGTAACCCGACTAATTGAGTAAAAAGTTGAATTAGTCGGTAGGAAGAAGTGAAAGGTGCCCGACTACCATGGTGAAGGTAGGGGCAATTCTACATCACAAGGAAATAAGTTGATTTTTTCTTTCAGCATACAATTAATATACAACTGATTTTAGTTTTAAATCATTAAGGATCAAAACAGAGAAGGAGTAACGATTTTGTACATCCTTAAAAGATCAAAATGTACATTCTTAACTTGACATTTATAAGAACCGATCTTTCAAGGGGAGAGAGTTCTCTTTATCATTGGTTGATAGAAGGAGACACTATTTGCTAGGTACTTTTTAACCTAGAATATGAGGACAAACTGTGTTAAAATAATTAATAGAATACGTTAAGGAGATAGACGGATGAATTATGCAACGATTAAGCCGTGTGATGTAGCGAATGGACCTGGGGTTCGTGTTTCTTTATTTGTGAGTGGATGCACGCATGCATGTAAGGGATGTTTTAATCAGGTTGCTTGGGATTTTAATTATGGAGAAGCATTTACACAGGAAACAATGAACTATATTCTTGAATGTCTGTCACCCTCCTATATCCGTGGGCTGACTTTACTAGGTGGAGAACCTATGGAACTTGTCAATCAAAAGGGGATATTGCCATTGTTACGTGAGGTGAAAGCTAGATTTCCTGAAAAGGATATTTGGTGTTATACGGGTTATTTGTTTGATCACGATTTAGTGAATGATATGGCAAAGAAACATGAGGAAACAAAGGAGATTCTCTCCTATCTTGATGTCATTGTGGATGGGGAATTCGTATTAGAATTAAAGAATATAAATTTAAGGTTTCGTGGTTCTGAGAATCAAAGGATCATTCAAGTAAAAGACTCACTTGCTAAGGATACTATCGTTCTTTGGGAAGGATAAGCTTTGCTGGGGGGATAAGATGAGAAAAATAATCAACGGATTGAAGTATGGGAATAAGAAGACAAAAAGCTATATCATCATTACAATCTTACTTTTGGTAATGGGAATAGTTAGTGTGGTTGCTGCGCTGCTAACCAAAGCTCCTTTGTGGGGGATGAGTGCAGTGTTTTGCTTTGTTTTAGCAAGTATTTTGATACAGTCAGTTCGTTTTCAAACTACTGGCAAGATAGCTCCTAACCAGAAAAAGGACAAAAAGAGCAAGAAACCAGAATTTGAGGAAGGGTCGACATCAAAGGCTTTAATAAAAGAGGGCAAAGAAGACTCAACCGAGGAAAACATCTTTGATAAGAACTATGTGGAGAACATTAGTGAAAGCGATGTTAAGGTAATTTGTAAACGCTATAAAGTTAATAAAGATCATCATCCAATTATCATTGATTCCTGTGTGAGTGAAAAAATTGTACAATGCCCAGCCTATGTATGGATTGAACGGGATGGCATAAAAATACTTGTATTTGAAAAGGAACCGAGAAAGATTACAATTTCGAATCCGACGATGACTAGAATAACTTACGAACGAGGGGTTTATGCAAATCCAGATCTAGATTATCAATATTTTAATAAACCCTCATTTATGAAGCTAATTTTTGCATCTTATCTTCCTACTGTATACGAAGAAAGAATTGGATCAGGAGTGTATCGTAAGAATTTATATGTAGTTGGTAAGGATTTGAAAATTACTAACACAAGTGCTAAAACGATATTTCGGTTGTTATCATTGAACTTATCCGTAGATAATCTGATTCGTGATCCTCGTCTTCAGAATGTGTATTTTGAATCGGCTTATGCATTAAGTATTATGTTAAAAGATACGGTGTTATCGGTAAATGAGTATAAAGTACAGATCAAAGATCTCTTAGATAAATTAACAGCTGCTAAGATTAGTAATGAAGATTTTTTTGAGTATATGAATCAGCTTGTTTTGGCAAGATTAATAACAAAAGAATATGCACAGTATTTTATCGATCGTAGAAAGTAGAATGAGGAGGCAATAGCGTGGATAGAACGATTGTTTGTGGGGAACTTTACCGTCACTTTAAAGGAATGCTATATCAGGTGATTGGAGTTGCAAAGCATTCTGAGACGATGGAGCCTATGGTGGTTTATCAAGCCTTGTATGGGGATTATAGCTTATATGTTAGGCCGTTATCGATGTTTTTAAGCGAGGTGGATCACGAGAAATATCCACAGGTGACTGCTAAGTATCGATTTACAAGAATAGAACGTAAGAGTCTGGATGCATCAAAACCAGAATATGTACAGGCTGATCATAGTGATAGCATAGAGGCTAAGCAAGGGTATAAAACAAAAGATGATAAAATAATACAAGATAAAATAATACAAGATAAAGTAATACAAGATAATGCAAGACAAGATAATGCAAGACAAGATAAAGCATTCTCTCATTCATCAAGAAATTTAGAATCAAAAGACTCCTCACAGCATGAAATGCAAGAAAGTCATCCAGAAGCAAACGGTGTGAATGAGAATTTGATGGCCTTTTTAGATGCGAAGGATTATGGGGAAAAATTAGAGGTGCTATACAGTATTCGTAAGCAAATTGATGATCGTTTGATGAGTGACATCGAGATGTCATTGGATCTTCCAATTGGTAAAGGTTCATTGGAGGAACGACTTTTTATCGTGCGTGATAATTTACAGACAATGGAAAAATATGAAGGTAGAAGACTGCGATAGGTATGCAAAAAATCACTCTTAAGATAAGCTCATAAGTGACATTAATAATGCTTATAAATACAGTATTTATCAGCATTTGAGCAAGAATTAATAGACAAAAGCATGACTGAAAATCAACTTTTTTTGTTCATTTAACCGAAAATTATTCGATGCCTTAGAAAGTGAGAAAAATCACTTGCGATATTTTGGTGCTAAGTTATAATTAAAATGCAATGTAAAAAGTCATTGCCAAACATTATGTTAGTTCACTGTTTGCACAAGGAGGATAAATTAGCATGAAAAAGTTAGAGCAACTTTATGAAGGTAAGGCCAAGAAAGTGTACAAAACTGACGTGGAAGATGTAGTTATAGTTGATTACAAGGATGATGCAACTGCATTCAATGGAGTAAAAAAGGGAACAATTGTTGGAAAAGGTGTCATCAACAATAAGATGTCCAACTATGTAATGCAGCTTCTTGAAAAAGAAGGTGTACCAACACATTTCGTTGAAGAATTAAGTGACAGAGAAACTGCAGTTAAGAAAGTTCAGATCGTCCCTCTTGAAGTAATTATACGTAATGTTGCTGCTGGAAGCTTTTCTAAGAAACTTGGAATTGAAGAAGGCAAAAAATTATTATGTCCTACCTTGGAGTTTTCATATAAAGATGATGATCTTGGGGATCCAATGAT
This sequence comes from Bacillota bacterium, assembly GCA_023415655.1. GTDB lineage: Bacteria > Bacillota > Clostridia > Lachnospirales > Lachnospiraceae > Lachnoclostridium. Next base: position 3,595 of record JAEZKD010000075.1, read on the forward strand.
TAATTCCTACTATGCGAAAGCATTGGGAATTGCCACTCAAGAAGAAATAGATATTATCACAAAATACGCATTTCAGGTAAATGAAGTACTGATCAAATATTTTGCAAGCATTGGAATCGAGTTGATTGATTTTAAGATTGAATTTGGTAGATATCATGATCAGATTGTGTTAGCGGATGAGATTTCACCAGACACCTGCCGATTATGGGACATGGTAACTCGTGAAAAATTAGATAAAGACCGTTTTCGTAGAGACCTAGGGAACGTGGAAGACGCATATAAGGAAGTATTTGAGCGCCTTGGAATTCAATAGATTCAATAATCAAAGGTGGATGCGGTTATTACATAATTCGATTTCATAACTCAATAAATCGCTATACTACATAACAAAAAGTAGTATGTTATCAGAGGAATTGAGGAAATCGAAGGATGTAATAGCCCCTTCCACTTTTGTGGGTAAAAGGGAGGAAACCGCAATGGAGAATAATGTAAGTGCATTGATATCGGATGAATTGCATGAGGAATGCGGCGTCTTCGGTATTTATGATTTAGATGGGAAGGATGTTGCTTCCTCCATATACTATGGCTTATTTGCATTACAGCATAGAGGTCAAGAAAGCTGTGGTATCGCAGTAGGTGATACGAATGGACCAAAAGGTATTGTAACATCTGTGAAAGGGATGGGACTTGTCAATGAAGTGTTTACAACGGAAGGGTTAGATTCGATGCATGGAAACCTTGGAGTTGGACATGTAAGATATTCGACAGCAGGAGCTAGTAATATAGCCAATACTCAGCCCCTGGTTTTAAATTATGTAAAGGGTACATTAGCCTTAGCGCATAATGGGAACCTAACGAACGCAGTGGAGCTACGAAAGGAATTGGCTTACACTGGTGCTATTTTTCAAACAACGATTGATTCAGAAGTCATAGCCTATCACATTGCTAGAGAACGACTCAATACAGAGAATGTAGAAGGTGCGGTTAAGAACGCGATGTTAAAGATCAAAGGGGCTTATTCCTTAATTGTGATGAGTTCAAGAAAATTAATTGGCGCGCGTGATCCGCTTGGCTTCCATCCACTGTGCCTTGGAAAACGAGACAATGCTTATGTACTTGCTTCAGAATCCTGTGCCTTGGATGCAGTGGATGCAACCTTTGTTCGTGATATACTTCCAGGAGAAATTATCACGATTACAAAGAATGGCATTATCTCGGATACAAGTCTTTGTCAGAAACAGACACGTAGATGTATCTTTGAATATATCTACTTTGCAAGACCAGATAGCACCTTAGATGGAATTAATGTATATAATTCTAGAATAATGGCAGGTAGAATTTTAGCACAAACGCATCCAGTCGAGGCGGATTTGATTGTCGGAGTACCTGATTCAGGAAATGTAGCTGCGATGGGATATGCATTGGAATCTAAGATTCCATACGGAATGGCCTTTGTCAAGAACAGCTATGTCGGAAGGACCTTTATTAAGCCAAAGCAATCGACACGGGAATCCAGTGTTCGAATAAAGCTCAATGTATTGACTGAGGCAGTCAAAGGCAAACGTGTAGTTATGATTGATGATTCGATTGTGAGAGGTACTACCTGTGCACGCATAGTTGGAATGTTAAAAGCAGCAGGAGCCACAGAAGTACATGTAAGAATTAGTTCACCACCATTTTTACACCCATGTTATTTTGGTACGGATGTGCCAAGTGATGAACAATTGATCGCCCATAATAATACCGTGGAACAGATATGCAAGATCATTGGTGCTGATTCCTTGGGATACTTAAGTGTGGAACGTCTAAATGAGCTGATTGATGGAGATAATGGTTACTGTGATGCTTGTTTTACAGGAAATTACCCAATTGCTCCACCAAAGGATGACATTCGCGGTGAATATGAGAAATAAACATTTGTAGGATAAAGGATAAAAGGAGAAGGTTATGAGCGAGAACAAATATGTAAGCCCATTATCAGAACGATATGCTAGCGAGGAGATGCAATATATCTTTTCGCCAGATAAAAAGTTTAGAACATGGAGAAAGCTTTGGGTTGCATTGGCTGAAAGTGAGCATGAGCTTGGATTGCCTGTAACAATGGAACAGGTGGAAGAATTACGTGCTCACCAGGATGACATTAACTATGAGGTTGCAAAGGAACGAGAACTTAAGGTACGTCATGATGTTATGTCCCATGTGTATGCATATGGAGTTCAGTGTCCAAAAGCAAAGGGAATTATTCATCTTGGAGCAACTTCTTGCTATGTTGGTGATAATACTGACATTATTGTTATGACAGAAGCGCTACAGCTTGTGAAAAAGAAGCTGGTGAATGTCATCGACGAATTATCCAAATTTGCAATGAAGTACAAAGCACTTCCAACCTTAGCATTTACTCATTTTCAAGCAGCTCAGCCAACGACAGTAGGAAAAAGAGCTACGCTTTGGATCCAGGAGCTCGTTTTAGATTTGGAAGATTTAGAGCACACAATTGCTTGTATGAAACTATTAGGCTCCAAAGGTACAACAGGTACACAGGCTAGCTTTTTAGAACTATTCGATGGAGATCATGAAAAAATCAAGCAATTGGATGAATTAATTGCAAAGAAGATGGGCTTTGATTCGTGTTTTGCTGTATCTGGTCAGACGTATTCTAGAAAGGTAGATACTAGAGTGTTGAATGTCTTAGCAGGGATTGCAGCAAGTGCTCATAAATTCAGCAATGACATTCGTTTGCTGCAGCATTTAAAAGAGATTGAAGAGCCATTTGAAAAGCATCAGATCGGTTCTTCGGCTATGGCTTACAAGAGAAATCCAATGAGAAGTGAGCGTATTGCTTCTTTATCACGTTATGTCATGGTAGATGCCCTCAATCCTGCAATCACTTCAGCGACTCAGTGGTTTGAGAGAACCTTAGATGATTCAGCCAACAAAAGATTAAGCATTCCAGAAGGCTTCCTCGCCATCGATGGTATCTTAGACTTATACCTAAATGTGGTTGATGGGCTGGTGGTATATGAAAAAGTAATTGAAAAGCATTTGATGTCTGAGCTTCCTTTTATGGCGACCGAAAACATTATGATGGATGCAGTGAAAGCTGGTGGAGATCGTCAGGAACTTCATGAAAAGATTCGTACTCTTAGTATGGAAGCTGGTCGTAATGTGAAGGAACGTGGTCTTGAGAATAATCTACTTGAATTAATCGCTGCAGATCCATCCTTCAATATGACATTAGAGGAGTTAAAGAAGATTATGGATCCAAGTAAATACACAGGAAGAGCGAAAGAGCAGACTGAAGAATTCCTTCAGGAAGTGGTTGCGCCAATCCTTGAAAAGAACAAAGATTTACTTGGAGTTAAAGCTGATATTAAAGTTTGATAATATTAATAAATGAAAAAATAGGAATACACCACCCATAGTCTGCATATAATAGGCTATTAGGTGGTGATTTTTATGCGTATGAGAATGTTTACAAATGAAGCCTTACAGGAAGAGGAATTAGACTACACACGTTGGGAAACTTTTAACGGAGATTACATTAATATCTCAGAAGTTGGAAGTACGTACATTGAGAGATGCCTGGATACCTTAGCATTATTCGCAGAACGCTATCCGGATCATCCAAATTACTCTATTTGGATGCGATATACGACGATATTTGAAGAAGAACTCGTAAAACGTGATTCTGATCTTGCATTATTTGTATAGTTCATAGGTTCCAGACGATGTTCATTACAATAGAGAAATTGGGGTAGCAAAAACATATCATTGGGTTCATTCGTGGGGTTTGAGCATATTGGGTTTGAGTATATAATAAAAGTATTATATTAATAAAGTTAAGCTTCCTTTGCTTTAAGTTTTGTGAGATAGACTATTCATGGAATTATTTATATAAATTTGGTTTACATAATATCGGAGAGCACAAATTACATTCAGGATTGCCAAAAATGTGAAAACATTGTATATTCAGAAGAGAAAGAAAGGAAGGATAGGTTGCGTATGAATATTAATTTGGAGTATTATCGTATCTTCTATTATGTTGCAAAAAACCGAAGTATTACAGGTGCTGCCGTTGAATTATGTATTTCGCAACCTGCAGTGAGCCAAGCCATTAAAGTTCTTGAGACATCCTTAGAAACTAAGCTCTTTATAAGAAAAGCAAAGGGAGTGACTTTAACCCATGAGGGAGAGGCACTCTACTTGTATGTAAAACAGGGCTATGAAGCAATTGAAAAGGGAGAAGCTACTGTTAAAAAGATGCAGAATTTAGATGTTGGCGAGATGAGAATTGGTGCTTCTGATATGACTCTGCAATATTATTTACTTCCTTTTTTAGAGCTATTTCATGAAAAATATCCGAATATTAAAGTGAAGGTAACCAACGGTCCAACCCCGGAAACCTTACATTTTTTACGCGAGGGTAAGATCGATTTTGGTGTCGTGAGTGAACCCTTTGAGGCACTTGAACAAGATAAAATAACAAAGGTTTTAAAGATTCAGGACACCTTTGTTGCAGGCAGAAGATTTCTTGAACTAAAGCATCGCCAGCTGCCTTTGTCAGAGCTAGGACATTTGCCAATGATTTGTCTCGAAAAAAGTACAAGCACTCGTGCATTTATGGACAATTTTTTGAAAATGAAGCAGGTGGAAATTCAACCTGAATTTGAGCTTGCCACAAGTGATATGATCGTGCAATTTGCATTACGAAGTCTTGGTATCGGAATGGTCGTGAAGAATTTTGCACTTCCATATCTAGAAAGTGGCGATTTGTTTGAATTGCAATTGCGTTGTAAAATTCCGGAACGACACTTTTGCATTGTTGAGGATAACAGGTATCCACTGTCGTCTGCCGCAAGAAAACTATTGGCAATGATGGAAGGTAGTTGTAATATTGGGTGATTTTGAGTATAATGGCAATTAACAGACGAATTTTAGAGTTTGAGAACAAACAATGAAGAAATGATAATCTGGGTAACATATAGAATGTAAGATAGAAAGGTAGTGTGTTCAATGAGTGAAGATACGAAAAAAGTAGAGGATTTAAAGAATAAAGAATCCAATAAGAATGCTTGGTTAAAATATACCGAGGAGCAGTTAAAGGAAGTAAATGAGTTAAGTGAAGGGTATAAGAAATTCATCTCGGATTGTAAGACAGAGCGTGAATGTGTAGCAGAAGTAATCCGTCAGGCAAAGGAACAAGGCTATGTTGATTTGTTGGAGCAGACAAGCTTAAAGCCAGGTGATAAGGTTTACTATAATAACATGGATAAGGCAATTGCCTTATTCTTAATTGGTGAACAGCCATTAGAAAATGGTATGAAGTTATTAGGTGCACACATCGATTCTCCAAGAATTGATTTAAAGCAGGTTCCATTGTATGAAGATACTGAGATGGCATTGTTTGATACCCATTACTATGGTGGTATTAAGAAGTATCAGTGGGTAACTCTTCCTCTTGCGATTCATGGTGTTGTAGTAAAAAAAGATGGAACTAAGATTTCGATTGTCATTGGTGAAGATGAAATGGATCCAGTCGTTGGAATCTCTGATTTATTAATTCATCTTGCAGCAGATCAGATGGGCAAGAAGGCATCTACCGTTATTGAAGGAGAGGACTTAAACGTACTAATCGGAAGTCAGCCTTTAAAAGGGGAAGAAAAGGATGCAGTTAAGGCAAACATCCTTAAGATTTTAAAAGAAAAATATGATTTTGAAGAAGCAGACTTTATCAGTGCAGAATTAGAAGTAGTGCCAGCAGGAAAGGCACGTGATTTTGGTATTGACCGAAGCATGGTAGTTGGATATGGTCAGGATGATCGTGTTTGCTCCTATACATCAATGAAAGCTCTTTTTGGTTTGACAAGTGTTGATCGTACTGCAGTTTGCTTACTTGTAGATAAGGAAGAGGTTGGAAGCATTGGTGCAACTGGTATGCATTCTAAGTTTTTTGAGAATGCCGTTGCTGAAGTAATGGACCGTTTAGGTCAATATTCTGAATTAAAGCTTCGTAGGGCATTTGCGAACTCTCATATGCTTTCCTCCGATGTAAGTGCAGCCTTTGATCCAAATTATCCATCGGTTATGGAAAAGAAGAACAGTGCTTATTTTGGACGTGGTATTGTATTCAATAAGTACACTGGAGCCAGAGGAAAGTCAGGCTGCAATGATGCGAATCCAGAATTCATTGCAATGTTAAGAAAAGCAATGGAGGATCATAATGTCAATTATCAAACCTCTGAGCTTGGAAAAGTAGACCAAGGTGGTGGTGGTACGATAGCTTATATTATGGCTCAGTACAATATGGAAGTAATTGATAGTGGTGTAGCGGTGCTTAACATGCATTCTCCATGGGAGATTACAAGTAAGGCAGACATCTATGAGGCAACCTGTGGTTACTTGGCATTCTTAAAAGAAATCTAAGATTTAAAAATAGGAAAGGTGAAGGATTGTTACTAAGTTGAGTTGACTTGTAATAATCTCAAGCAAAATGGAAAAAATAAAGATTAAATACTTTACCGAACAAATTGAAAAGCTTCGTTTGATCGATGGGAAGTCGGATTGGGTGGATTTGCGTGCAGCAGTAGATGTAGAGCTTAAGAAGGATGAGTTTGCATTAATTCCTCTTGGAGTAGCGATGGAGCTTCCAAAGGGATATGAAGCGCATGTAGTTCCAAGAAGTTCAACCTATAAGAACTATGGAATCATTCAGACCAATTCGATGGGTGTGATTGATGAATCTTATTGTGGTGATAATGATCAATGGTTTTTCCCAGCATATGCACTTAGAGATACAAAAATATGCGTCAATGATCGTATTTGCCAATTTCGCATCGAAAAGAAACAGCCAGAGATTGAGTTTATAGAAGTAGAAGAGCTTGGTAATCAAGATCGTGGTGGTCATGGAAGTACTGGCAAACAGTAGGCATAACCATCGCTTATGGATAGCATAATGAATATTGATTTTACTTATGCGATAAATTAAGGTATAATGCAAAAGTAATAGGGCATGACAGACGACTGTTACATGCCCTATTTTTTAATTCATAAGAAACTGCGTTTCCTATGAATTAAAAATGTCCGAAATTAAGGGCATAAGATCGCACTGCGGCGGAATAATCCTCGCAGGATTTATTACAAATATAGGAGGAATATGATTATGGTAAAAGCGATTGTAGGTGCAAACTGGGGAGATGAAGGAAAAGGTAAGATTACAGATATGTTAGGAGAAGAGTCTGACATTATCGTACGTTTCCAAGGTGGTAGTAATGCAGGACATACCATTATTAATAAGTATGGTAAATTTGCATTACACTTACTCCCATCTGGTGTATTTTATGATCATACAACCTGTGTGATTGGTAACGGTGTTGCTTTAAACATTCCATATCTATTTAAGGAAATTCAGTCAATTGTTGATCGTGGTGTACCAACACCAACGATTAAAGTGTCTGATCGTGCACAAATTATGATGCCATATCATATTCTTTTTGATCAATATGAAGAAGAACGTCTAGGAAAGAACTCCTTTGGTTCTACTAAGTCAGGAATCGCACCATTCTATTCTGATAAGTATGCAAAGATTGGTTTCCAGGTGTCGGAATTATTCGATGAAGAAGCTTTAGAAGAAAAAGTAAACCGTGTTTGCGAAATGAAAAACATTCTATTAGAGCACATGTATCACAAACCTCTATTAGATCCAAAAGAAGTATTAGCTACTTTGAAGGAATATAAAACGATGGTAGAACCATATGTATGTGATGTTGCTAGCTTTTTACATGACGCAATCAAAGCTGGTAAGAACATCTTACTAGAAGGTCAGTTAGGTGCATTAAAGGATCCTGATTTTGGTATCTACCCAATGGTAACTTCCTCCTCTACTTTAGCTGCTTATGGCGCTATTGGTGCAGGAATTCCACCATATGAGATTAAGAGTATTGTAACTGTGGTGAAGGCATACTCCTCAGCCGTAGGTGCTGGTGAATTCGTAAGTGAAATCTTCGGTGAAGAAGCAGATGAGCTTAGAAGACGTGGTGGTGACGGTGGAGAATATGGTGCTACCACTGGTCGTCCAAGACGTATGGGATGGTTTGATGCGGTTGCATCTCGCTATGGATGTAGAATGCAGGGTGCAACAGAAGTTGCGTTAACTGTACTTGATGTTCTTGGTTACTTGGATGAAATTCCAGTGTGTGTTGGATATGAGATCGATGGAGTAGTGACAAAAGATTTCCCAGCAACTGTAAAGCTTGCAAAAGCAAAACCAGTGTATGAAGTGTTACCAGGCTGGAAATCAGAAATTCGTGGAATTACAAAGTACGAAGAGCTTCCAGAAAACTGTAGAAAATACATTGAATTCATTGAAAAAGAACTTGAAGTACCAGTTACGTTAGTTTCTAACGGACCAGGTAGAGAAGAAATTATTCGCAGAGCATAAAAAATGGTTCTATCATTATTGTTGGTGTGTACGATTAACTGATGTGAGCCCAAAAGTTAGATTTTTAGGTCTAACATTTGAGATGCACTTCATACTGGACACAGAGCAAAAAAAATAGAGTGTGTTTCACATACGAAGGGGCGGTCACTATCCTGTGACCGCCCCTTCGTATGTGCATCCTTTATAGTTTGCGCTAAAAACAGAGAATACGCTTTAGTTTGTCTCGCTAACTGGAATATTCTCTAAGAAACCTTCAGAATAATGTAAGGTTCCATCCTTTGTTATAAAGGCTGCATAGGTGTTCTCCAGAGAATTAATTAATTCTAGCCCTTGATCAAGTCCAAGAGCAAAGCAGGTGGTACTTAATCCATCTCCGTCCACAGAAGCATCAGAGACAATTGTCACACTCAGAAGGTTATTATCATAAGGATAACCGGTGGAAGGGTTTAGAATGTGATGATAATTCACTCCATCCTCAACAAATGCTCGTTCATAGATACCAGACGATACAACAGACTTGTCTTTGATCTCCATAACAGCAATTGTTTCACTATATTGCTCATATGGTTTTTGAATTCCAATCTTAAATGCTTCCCCAGATGGTTTTGATCCAACACAAAGCACGTTACCACCTAAATTAATAATGGCACTTTTCACACCTTGCTCGAGTAAGAAATCTTTCATTCGATCTGCAATAAATCCTTTCGCAATTGCTCCAAGATCAATGCCCATTCCTTCTTTCGTCAGTGTTGCCTCATTATCCGTCAATAAGATGTTTTTATAACCAACCAGAGAAACTGCTTTCTTTAGCTCTTCAGGATCAGGGACATGCTGATCCTTCGAACCAAAGTTCCATAAGGAAGTAATCGGTTCAACACTAATATCAAAGGCACCATTGGATATCTCAGAATAGTAAATACCTCTATTTAATAAGGTTATGGTATCCTTTGATAGTTTCATTGGAGCTCCTTGCGCATGATTCAATTGATATATCTCACTACTACTTCTTGTTCGACTTAAAAGATTTTCATACTGTTCACAGAGATTAAAGCATTCATCAATAATATTTTCATCTTGACTATCATATATAGTTACTGTAATAAATGTATTTAGCATAAAATTACTTTTTGAGATAGGTGTTGCAGCTGTTTCTGAGGATGAATTAGATTGAGATGGATTTTCTTGTTTGTTCTTACATCCAACACAACTAATTACAAGCGATATTGCTAAAACAGTGCTAAAAAGGTATTTCTTATGTTGCTTAAAGTAGTTCATGTAGCTCTCCTTGTTTTTAGTTTACATTGCTAATGATAAGTGATGGTAGGAAGACTGTCAAGGTTTGAACAAGCAAGGGAATGCTCATTTTGAGTATTTTTTATTAAAAAGAGTCCTTATTGATAAAATTTCCACAATTTACATATAAAAACCGTAGGAAAAATGTGATAAAATGAATCAGTAACACTTATCGACAAAATTATACACGATTGTTAAAAAAGTAGCAAAAAGGGACCAATTGGTGGAGGAGAAATCATGAGAAAGAATAAGAGATGGATTGCCGTAACTGCTTTGGCAGCCGTGACGGCAGCTGCACTAGTAACTTCAGTAGTAGTGAAGAACAACTTAAACAAAGGACCTGAGAATGCAATTACTGTAACTCAAGAAGGTACCGACCTTGGAATTAAGCAGATTGAAGCTTTAACAGATGCTCAAGGGAATGTAACTGGTTATAAGGTAAATATTGATGCAAAGGGCTTTGGCGAAACTCCTATGGAGCTTGCAATTAGCTTTAATGCAGCAATAGACACTGTAACTGGAATTGAAGTAATCAGCCAGAACGAGACCGAAGGATTAGGTTCTAATGTAACTAAGGCAGATTTCCTTGACCAATTCAATGGTGCTAAGTTACCAATCTACATCAAAGGAACGAATGTTTCCCTTAATGATATTGTGGAAACTTTTTCCTTAGATTCTGCAATGGCAACTACAGTTGCTGCAAGCGAATTAAATGATGGAACATATGAAGTAGTAGCAGATGAATTCCACAACGGCTACAAGAGTATGGTAACATTAACTGTTGAAGGCGGAAAAATCACTAACGTAGTTTGGGATAACATCGATGAGAATGGAAATTACAAGTCTGTATTATCTCAGAATGGGGAGTACGTAATGACAGAAACTGGCGCAACTTGGGCAGAGCAGGCAGCAGCGTTAGCGGCGAATGTCATTGAAAACCAAGGTGTTTCAGCACTTACGATGAATGACGAAGGCAAGACAGATGCAGTAGCTTCTGTAAGTATCTCAATCAATGCTTTTGTGGCTCAGGTTGAAGAGGCTATGCTTATGGCATCCAAAGCACCTGTAGCAGCATTGAATGATGGAACATATGAAGTAGTAGCAGATGAATTCCATAACGGCTACAAGAGTATGGTAACATTAACTGTAAAAGGTGGAAAAATCACAAACGTAGTTTGGGATAACATCGATGAAAAAGGAAACTACAAGTCAGTATTATCTCAGAATGGGGAATACGTAATGACAGAGACTGGTGCAACTTGGGCAGAACAGGCAGCAGCATTAGCAGCGAATGTCATTGAAAACCAAGGTGTAGCAGCACTTACGATGAATGAAGAAGGTAAGACAGACGCAGTAGCTTCTGTAAGTATCTCTATCAATGATTTTGTAGCTCAGGTAGAAGAAGCTATGCTTATGGCATCCAAAGCACCTGTAGCAGTATTGAATGACGGAACTTATGAAGTAGTAGCAGATGAATTTAAAAATGGCTACAAGAGTATGGTAACCGTAACAGTAGAAGGTGGAAAAATCACAAACGTAGTTTGGGATAACATCGATGAGAAAGGAAACTACAAGTCAGTATTATCTCAGAATGGGGAATATGTAATGACAGAGACTGGTGCAACTTGGGCAGAACAGGCAGCAGCGTTAGCAGCGAATGTTATCGAAAACCAGGGTGTATCAGCGCTTACAATGAACGAAGAAGGTAAGACAGACGCAGTAGCTTCTGTAAGTATCTCAATCAATGATTTTGTAGCTCAGGTAGAAGAAGCTTTGACAATGGCTTCTAAAGCTCCTGTAGAATCTGCTTACATTGATGGAACTTATGAAATTGTTGATGATGAATATCACAATGGCTACAAGAGCATGGTAACATTAACAATTGAAGGTGGAAAGATTACCAAATTAGTTTGGGATAACATCGATGAGAATGGAAATTACAAGTCTGTATTATCTCAGAATGGTGAATATGTGATGACAGAGACTGGTGCAACTTGGGCAGAACAAGCCGAAGCTTTAGCAGCACATGTTATTGCAAACCAAGGATTAGAAGGTCTTACTATGAATGAAGAAGGTAAGACAGATGCAGTAGCTTCTGTAAGTATCTCCATTAATAGTTTCGTAAACCAGGTTGAAAAAGCGTTATTACTTGCTTCTGGTCAGGAGATCACCGAAGAACCAACAACCGAAGAACCAACTACAGAAGAAACAGGGGATGGAACACAGATTGATGCTATCTCTGGTGCAACTGTTACTACAAAAGCAGTAATAACTGCTATTAACAGTGCATATGAATACTTAATTAACAACGTTGTTGAGTAATTTAAGTAAGTTGGAGAAATAAAAGATAAAGTAAGTTCGAGATCAGTTACATTATATTGATCTCGAACTTCTTTTTATATCTATAAGGATTGAATGATATGACTGATTGAGTCGTCGGGTAGAAGTGAAAGATTCCCACTAATTGAGTGAAAAGTATAAATGCTACGATAAGAATGCTTACATTTGATCATTTATGAATGTACAACTCCAAGTTATAATGAATTCATATGGAGGATTCATTATGATATATGTTCAAAAGATTAACTCAGAATTACAGATGAAATCCTTGAAGGATTTAGTGAAGTTAAACTTTTATTGGAGGAGGGAACTTTGAAAATAGATAAAAGCTAATTAGCTAGGGAATTAGGGTAAGATCGATGTAGAAACATAAATATTTTAATGGATTTGTAAAGCCAAAAACTCGTAAGTGGTCATCAAATCTAGATGAATATTATGATATTATTCGTGAATTACTAGCTGGATCAAATCAACTAATCTTTGATTATGAAAGTATAAATTTAGTCGGTGAGAAAAAGTGAGAAAGCCCGACTAATTGAGTGAAAAGAGGCATTCAGTCGGTAGGAGGAAGTGAAAGGTACCCGACTAATTGAGTGAGAAGAGACATTCAGTCGGTGCGCAGAAGTGAAAGGTACCCGACTAATCGAGTGAAAAGAGGCATTCAGTCGGTGAGCAGAAGTGAAAGGTACCCGACTAATTGAGTGAAAAGAGGCATTCAGTCGGTGGGAGGAAGTGAAATGACCCCGACTAATCAAGTGAAAAGAGGCATTTAGTCGGTAGGAGGAAGAGAAGGGTACCCGACTAATTGAGTGAAAAGAGGCATTCAGTCGGTAGGAGGAAGTGAAATGACCCCGACTAACCTAATGAAAAGTAACATCCAGTCGGTGCGTAGAAGTGAAAGCCCCTACTAATTAAAATAGAAGTTGTATCCAGTCAGGAGGATGTAGTTGGTACGAATCTCAAAGATTAGACCAAACAAGTTGATGATCATATTATGACTCAAGAAATACATGATATAACTTGAAGTTATGGACATAGATTTAAAATGGTAGATTTAGACATAATTGCTTGACAAACATAATATGGATTGATACAATAATTAGTAACGTTTAGCAAAGTAAAGTGGCAAAGAGGAATAATCCAGTAAAGGAGTTTCTTATGAGAAAAATGGTTTTATCTATTTTAGTGGACAACACTGCTGGTGTGCTAAGCAGGGTATCTGGTTTGTTTAGTAGAAGAGGTTATAACATTGACAGCCTTACAGTTGGAGAAACTGAGAATCCACAGTTATCCCGTATGACAGTTGTTGTGAATGGAGATGACCAGATACTAGAACAGATTCGGAACCAGCTTCAAAAACTAGAAGACGTTGTAGAAATTACAGAATTACATAGTGACGAATCCGTATGTAGAGAGTTGATCTTAGTTAAGGTTGCTGCGGATGAAAAGAATCGTCAAGCAGTCATTGCGGTGGCTGATATATTTAGAGCAAAAATCGTCGATGTTGCGAAGGAATCCTTAATGATTGAATTGACAGGGAACCAAGCAAAAATTGATGCGTTTATTAAGCTCCTGGATGGTTTTAAAATTTTAGAAATTGTTCGTACAGGAATTACAGGACTCACAAGAGGTGGGGCTGGAGATATCGGGGACTATATCTAAGCAAGTTATATGCTAGCAATACGTATTCGTTTTGCAGGTAGAACATATAGTTGAATCAAAATTTAGGAGGATGGAACAATGGCAAAGATTTATTATCAACAAGATTGCAATCTTTCTCTTTTAGAGGGAAAAACAGTTGCAATTATCGGTTATGGTAGCCAAGGACATGCACATGCAAAGAATTTAAAGGATTCCGGTGTTAAGGTAATCATCGGTCTATATAAGGGAAGCAAGTCTTGGGAAAAAGCTGAGAAAGAAGGGTTTGAAGTTTATACAGCAGCGGATGCAGCAGCAAAAGCTGATATTATTATGATTCTTATCAATGATGAGAAACAGGCTAAGATGTATAAAGAATCCATCGAGCCAAACTTAAAGCCTGGCAATATGTTAATGTTTGCACATGGGTTCGCTATTCACTTTGGTCAAATTATTCCTCCTAAGGATATCGACGTAGTTATGATTGCTCCTAAGGGACCAGGTCATACTGTAAGAAGCCAGTATCAAGAAGGCCAGGGTGTTCCTTGCTTAATCGCAGTTCATCAGGATGCTACTGGTAAGGCACATGAGATGGGTCTTGCTTATGCACTTGGAATTGGTGGAGCAAGAGCTGGTGTGTTACAGACAACCTTTAGAGAAGAAACTGAAACTGACCTTTTTGGTGAGCAGGCCGTTCTTTGTGGTGGTGTTACAGCTCTTATGAAGTGTGGTTTTGAAGTATTAGTTGAAGCTGGTTATGAACCTGAGAGTGCATATTTTGAATGTATCCATGAGATGAAACTTATCGTTGACTTAATCAATGAAAGTGGTTTTGCTGGAATGAGATACTCAATCTCTAATACAGCTGAATATGGTGATTACATCACTGGACCAAAGATCATTACAGAAGATACAAAGAATGCTATGCGTCAAGTATTAAAGGATATCCAGGAAGGTGTATTTGCACGTAACTGGTTACTTGAGAATCAAGTTGGTTGTCCAAACTTCAATGCAAAGAGAAGAAGAGAAGCAGATCATCAGCTTGAAAAAGTTGGCGCTGAGCTTCGTGGTTTAATGAGCTGGACAAAGAAGAACAAATTAATTGAGAACTAATTAAGTCTTTTTGATATTGTATTAAAAGCCCTTCTATGCAGAGTAATCTGTATGGAAGGGCTTTTATCAGTTCTAAACTGTGACCTTTTTCAGTTAGTATCATACAATGATTATGATTAAAATATATTAAAGGCAAATAAAATGGCATATTTAAGATGGCAACCATTCGGGTTTGGAAACTGGAATCGGAATAACAACTGGAATAATAATCGCAATAATAGCTGCAACAATAATCGTAATAATTGGAACAATAATAGCAATAATAGCTGTATTAACAGTAATAACAACTGTAACTGCAATAACAGTGGTAACTGCAATAACAGCGGTAATTGCAATAACAACTGCAGCTGTGATAATAGCTGTAATAACAATTGTAACAATAACTGGAATAACAACTGCAGCAACAACTGTAACTGGAACAATAACTGCAATAACAACAGTAACAACAACTGTAACTGTAATACTAATTGCAACAACAACTGCCAAGGCTGTGATCCATGCAATCCACCAGTTTGTCATCCATGTTTTAATGAGGCTGATTATGCTGTGGAAGCAATCCAACGATTATTCAATGAATATTGTGAGGTGCAAGCAAAAGCAGATTTTCATTTTAGTAATGCACTTGTAAAGTTGACGGAAGCAATCGATAGTATCAAAAAAGGATTAGATTGCAATAAAGAGGGGTATGTAATTTGGGTAAAGATGGAATTATGGCTGAAACGTTATTATGAACGATTTGGAGTTTATCATGGCTGTCCAGAGAAGATGGAAGAAATCCGTGCATGTGTTGCTCAATTATTATTACACGAACGTGCTAGCCTTGAAGCAGCAATTGATGCATGCAAGCATCTTCAAGAAAGTAGAACAATAGATGAACAAATGCATGAACTAAGAAGAAATTTTAGAGAATGTTGTATACCAAAATGTTAGAGAAATAAAGGTATACAATTTTACATCTCTTCATCAAAATAATCCATTGTCTTTTTCAGATTGTAGTGATATGCTAAGGTAGTTTCAATCATATTTTACTATTGGAGGATAAAAATGTCACAACATATGATCAAGGACATGACGAATGGAAATCCATCAAAATTAATTTTAAGCTTTTCGGTACCAGTTTTACTTGGAAGCATGGTACAGCAATTATACAATATGGTAGATACAATTATTGTAGGGCAGTGCCTTGGGCCAGATGCATTGGCTGCGGTTGGAACTACTGGACCATTGAATTTCTTGATTTTAGGATTTGTCATAGGAGTTACAGGGGGAATTGCAGTCATTGCAGCACAAAGATTTGGAGCAAAGGATGAAGCAGGTTTGAAACGTTCTGTAGCTATGGCAATTATGTTGTCCGTTGCACTTACGATTATGATGACAATATTGTCCGTAGTATTGGCAAAACCTTTGTTGCGTTTGATCAATACACCAGTAGAGATTATAGAAGATGCTTATAGCTATATCGTAGTTATATTTATGGGTATTTTTGCAACCGTCCTATATAACATGATTGCATGTCTATTAAGAGCATTAGGAGATAGTAAGACTCCTTTATATTTCTTGCTAGTCTCAGCTTTCCTTAATATTGGGCTTGATTTCTTATTTATTGTTAACGTAAAGTTAGGTGTTGCTGGTGCAGCATGGGCTACGGTAGCATCGCAATTAGTTTCAGGTATTCTTTGTTTGATATATGTAAAGGTGAAATATCAGATTCTTCATGTCAAACGATCGGATTTTAGTTTTGATGCAAGATTTGCATGGAAGCATCTTAGGATAGGACTTCCGATGGCATTCCAATTTTCAATTACAGCCATTGGTTGTGTAATCTTACAAGGTGCACTTAATTTGTTTGGTAAGGATACCATTGCTGCTTATGCTGCAGCTTCCAAAGTTGAGCAGTTAGTAACACAACCAGCTAGTGCCTTCGGTGTAACGATGGCAAATTATACGGGACAAAATCTTGGAGCAAACCGAATTGATCGAATCAGAGAGGGTGTTAAAAAATGCTCTATCATAACTCTTTCATTTTCCATAGGTTCAATGATTCTTGTATATGTATTATCAAAGCCATTACTAATGTTATTTGATTTAGAGCCTGGGACAAAAATCATGGAGGATGCCCTGTTTTATTTGAGGTTGACTGCGGTCTTTTATCCTGCACTTAATATCTTATTTATTTATCGCAATGTGTTACAGGGAATTGGTCGAAGCTTTATGCCATTGATGGCGGGGGTATTCGAATTGATTGCTCGTGGTGTCGCTGCATTTACGTTACCTGTGTTGATTGGCTATGCTGGTGTATGTCTTGCAGCGCCATTAGCTTGGTTTGCGGCAGCTATTCCACTTGGTATATCCTATCTTGTAATTATTCGCCAGGTAGAACGTCATTATAAGGTAAAAGCAGTCTAAACCTGCGAGCAAATATACTTGACAATCAGAAGAAGCGTTGTATAATATTATTGTGCATATGCACATAATATAGTACAACGTTTTTTTAATCAGAGGAATTTTTATTTCCTTTGAAACTATGAATTGTAAACATGTAATCCCATAGAAATAAGGTGTGATGATGCCAAGAAATTCAAAGTGTAGAAGAGTGTGTGCAGAGTTTGAGAACAAATTTTTTGCACCACAAGGAAGTGTGTCAAACGACTATCTGACAATGAATGTGGAAGAACTCGAAGCGCTCCGACTTTGTGATTTGGAAGGGCTAGATCAAGAGGATGCCGCAAAACGGATGGGAGTATCAAGAGGAACCTTGCAAAGAATCCTTTACGCTGCAAGGCAAAAGAGTGCCAAAGCACTCTGTGAGGGCATGGGAGTTTTAATTCAAGGTGGTAACTATGAGATTGCAAAGACACCATGTGAAACAAAACAGTTATGTAAAAAGTGCCGTCATAGGAAACAACCGAAGGAGGATATGAAGAATGAGTGAAGAAGTTTATGAACAGCAAAGTAGTTGCAGCAGTAATTGTGGTAGCTGCAGTTCCAATTGTGGATCAAGAAAGCCATCCAAAGAGGATTTTCTTGCACCTATGAATCAATACAGTAAAGTGAAAAGAGTAATCGGTGTAGTAAGTGGTAAAGGTGGTGTAGGAAAATCTTTTGTTACCTCCTACCTAAGTGTTCTTATGAACCGTAAAGGATATAAGACAGCAGTATTAGATGCAGATATTACTGGACCATCAATTCCAAAGTCTTTCGGCATCAAAAAGAAAGCTGAAGCAAACGAGCTTGGAATTATTCCAGCGGTGACAAGCAATGGCACCGAAGTAATTTCTGTTAATTTATTGTTAGAAGATGATGAAACACCAGTTGTATGGCGTGGACCTGTCATTGCAGGTACGGTAAAACAGTTCTGGTCTGATGTTGTCTGGGGTGAAGTTGATTATATGTTTGTTGACATGCCACCAGGAACTGGTGATGTTCCATTGACGGTATTTCAATCTCTTCCAGTAGACGGAATCATTATCGTAACAAGTCCACAGGAGCTTGTATCCATGATTGTTGCGAAAGCAGTTAATATGGCGAAGGCCATGGATGTTCCAGTCATCGGACTTGTAGAAAACTATAGTTATGTAGAATGCCCAGGATGTCAAGGCCACATCGAGGTGTTTGGAAAGAGTCATATTGAAGAAGTAAGTGCAAAATTTGGTCTTCCAGTGCTTGCAAAACTTCCATTGAATCCATACATTGCTCAGTCAATCGACGAAGGACTTGTTGAGAATATTCAAGGGGAATGGTTAGATTCTGCTGCAAAACTCTTAGAAGAGAAATACCCAGTTGATAGCAAAAAAGCTACCAAATTAAAAATTGCTGTAACTACAGATGAACATCACAATGTATTTCAGCATTTTGGACATTGCGAAACATTTACCATCTTTGACGTAGAGAATAAAACATTAGCTTCAAAAATTACGGTAAAGAATCCATCCAGTGGGCATACAGCAACCGTAGAACTTTTAAAAGAGCTCGGGGTAAATGTATTAATCTGTGGTGGAATTGGAAGCTCAGCAATGAGTCTTTTGATGGAAGATGATATTCTTGTAATTCCTGGAACACAGGGAGATATTGATGTAGCGGTTGCATCTTATTTAGATGGCTCTAGTATGGCATCCTATGAAGCGAACTGTGATCATCACGACCACGCACATTCTCATGACCATGCAGAAGGTTGCTCGGAAGGATGTTCCTGCTCTTGCAATTGTCAGCATTAATATAAAGAGAAAACTTGCTTAAAAGAGATAAATAAAAAGGGCTGTCGTAGCTTTGAATTAGGTACCTTAGAGAGTTCATAATTTGTCATTAATTAGGGAACAAATTATGAGCTTCATAAGGTGCCAATTCAAAGGATTCGACAGCCCTAAGTTAGTTACTACGATTCTTCCTCTGGAGTAACTAATATGTGAACTTTATCAATTCGGTTCTTGTCAACTTTGGAAACTGTGAAGGTAACATTGTTTTCTTGGATTTGTTCGCCTTCTTCCGGAAGGTGGTCAAGAAGATGTATAATGTGTCCGGCAATCGAATCATAATCATCAGATTCAAGATTCATATGAAGGTATTCATTGATCTCTTCAAGCTTTGCCGCACCATCTGCCATAAATTCATTATCATTTATTTGAACAATAATATCTTCTTCGTCGTCATCGTATTCATCACGAATTTCACCGACGATTTCCTCTAGAAGATCCTCCACCGTAATTAATCCAGCAGTTGCACCATATTCATCTAAGACAATTGCCATAGAAATGGTTTCCTTTCTCATCTCACTGAGCAATTCACTTGTTTTTTTGAACTCGAACGTAAAGTAAGGTTCTCTCATATAATCTTTGATCTGGAAGGTAGATTCTTCTCCACGGAAGAAAAATACATCTTTTAAATTAATGATACCGATAATATCATCTTTTTCTTCGGAATAAACAGGTAATCTGGAATATTTCTCTTCGCGAAATACTTCAAGTAATTCGTCATAGGTCATATTAACTGTCGCATAAGCCATATCGATTCTAGGAACCATTACGTCTTTTGCGAGAGAATCTCCAAAATCAACCACATTGGTAATCATTTTTCGTTCTTCACTCTCAATTACCCCTTCTTCATGGCTGACATCCACAATAGTTCGTAGTTCATTTTCAGTCATAGTGGCAATTTTTTTCTTTGGGTCCACACGTAATAAAAACAGTAACATCATCGACAATTTGTTAATGACATAAATAACAGGTGTCAATATCTGTGTCAAAAAGTAAATAATCGGTGCGTAAATGAGTGATAGCTTTTGCGCATGTAGTGTTGCTAATGTTTTTGGTGTGATTTCACCAAAGATAAGAATCAGCAGTGTTAAAATACCTGTAGCAATACCTGCAGCTGCGCTACCACCGATTTCAATAGCAAGAGCAGTTGATAAAGAAGAAGCAGAAAGATTAACGACGTTGTTACCAATCAATATGGCGCTTAACATCTTACTTGGTTCTTCGATTAATAAGCTAACAGTTTTAGCATGTTTTACGCCTTCATCTACCATCGTTCTTATACGTAATTTATTGACAGTAGTAAGGGCTGTTTCTGCTGATGAGAAAAATGAAGATAGTGCTAATAAGAAAAATAACACGATTAGCTTCGTGGCGACACTGGGGTCCAATGAATCATCTCCTTAAAAAATAATATTTGTAACATTAATGTGTAAACAGAGTTTATTATATAATATACACGCTATTATGTCAATCAATACCCAATTTATCGCTAATTTGCAGATATCAGCTAATATGACAAAATAATGAAAGAACAGTTTTTTATATGGAAAAGTCTACCGTATTATGATATACTTGGGTTGTTTGTTTTTACATAGTTAAACGTGGGAAAAGTAGGGAATAATTACCTTTAGCGAGTTTTAGGAGGAAACAAGTCGTGATATTGGAAGAGATTGAAATTATGATAGAAGGATATCAGCTTGAGACACCAGCAAAGCTTTTTGCCTATCGATTGGAAGACTTTAGGGAAGAGAGCCGATTACGTCCTGCTGTGATTATCTGCCCAGGAGGAGGCTATGGTTACACCTCAGACCGTGAGGCAGAACCCGTAGCATTAAGGTATTTAGCAGCTGGCTTTCATGCCTTTGTATTACGATATCATGTTGCACCAACAAGATATCCAGTTGCTTTGCTTGAACTAGCAAAATGTATTCAAATCATTCGAGAACATACAGCAGAATGGAAGATTGATGACCGTAAGATTATCTTAAATGGGTTTTCAGCTGGAGGTCATCTCGCTGGTTGTTTGAGTTGTTTTTGGTCGGATCAAGAGCTTGCAAAAGCCTTAAATACAACAAGTGAGAAGATAAAACCCAATGGCTGTATTTTGTCGTATCCCGTCATCACTGCTGGAGAATTTGCGCACCGTGGTTCTTTTGATAATCTTGTTGCTGAGAACAAAGAACTATTAACGAAGCTTTCGTTGGAGTACCAAGTCAATGATAAAATGCCTCCTGTGTTTCTTTGGCATACGTATACGGACAACAGTGTTCCAGTCGAGAATGCGTTACTGTTTGTATCAGCTTTACGTAAATTTAGTATTTCGACAGAATTTCATATGTTTCCATTTGGCTCTCATGGACTTTCGCTTGCAAATGAGGAGACGAAAACAGAAGATGGGAGAGGGGTTCAAGAAGAATGTGAAGTGTGGATTGATATGGCAATTCGTTGGATTAACAAGTTAGGAGGAGAACAATGTTAGAATTAAAGAACATTAACTATGGTGTTACTACAGATACTACAAAGGATATCCTAAAGGATGTCTGTCTAACCATTGATGAAAATAAATTTATCGCTATTACGGGACCAAATGGTGGTGGGAAGTCAACTCTAGCTAAAATCATTGTTGGCATTGAAAAACCGACCTCAGGCCAAATCTTATTGGACGGGGAAGATATTACAGAGTTAGGGATTACAGAACGTGCCAAGAAAGGGATTGGATTTGCCTTTCAACAACCAGTTCGTTTTAAAGGGATTACCGTTAAGGATTTAATTACATTAGCTGCTGGGAGTAATATTACGACAGAGAAAGCCTGTGAGTATTTATCTGAAGTAGGTCTTTGTGCAAAGGACTATATCAATCGTGAGGTAAATGCTAGTCTATCCGGTGGTGAGCTAAAACGAATTGAGATAGCCACAATCATTGCAAGGAAAACAAGAATCTCTGTCTTTGATGAACCAGAGGCGGGAATTGATCTTTGGAGCTTTCAAAATCTCATTCGTGTGTTTGAAAAAATGCACTCAGAAATTCATGGTTCCATTATTATCATTTCTCATCAGGAACGAATTTTGAACATTG
Source organism: Bacillota bacterium (assembly GCA_023415655.1). Lineage (GTDB taxonomy): Bacteria > Bacillota > Clostridia > Lachnospirales > Lachnospiraceae > Lachnoclostridium. Next base: position 25,742 of record JAEZKD010000075.1, read on the forward strand.
CGGACGAAATCATTGTAATAGCGGATGGAAAAATCATGAAAGCAGATGAGAAGGATAAAATCTTACCGAATCTGTTAGATGATACATCCAAATGTAAATTTTATCAGGGGGAGGCATAAGCATGGATGCGATTCAAAAGGAAATGTTAGCACAGGTTGCAGACCTTCACGAAATTCCTCAAGGAGCATATAACTTTAGAATTAATGGAGAAGGTGCTGGTAGAAGAACAACAGAACATATTGATATTAAAACAAAGACCGATAAGCCTGGAATAGATATTATTGTTCAACCTGGCACAAAGAATGAAAGTGTGCACATTCCAGTGGTATTGAGCCAAAGTGGCTTATCTGAGATGGTATACAATGACTTTTATATAGGAGATGATTGTGATATCACCATCGTTGCAGGGTGTGGAATTCACAATACTGGTGATAAAAAATCAGAGCATGATGGAATTCATAGCTTTTACATCGGTAAGAATGCGAAAGTTAGATACCTTGAAAAGCATTATGGTAGCGGAGAAGGGACCGGAGAACGTATCTTAAATCCACAGACAATCGTTAGTATCGCAGAAGGTGGTTACATGGAAATGGATACAGTACAAATTAAAGGTGTGGATTCAACAATTCGTACTACCAAAGCTACCCTTGGAGATCATGCAACCCTTGTGATCAAGGAAAAGATTATGACGCATGGAAAACAGTTTGCGAAGACCGATTTTGAAGTAAATCTAGATGGTGAGGATTGTGGAGCAAACGTAATATCTCGTTCTGTGGCAAAGGATGAATCTCATCAGGTATTTTTAAGTAGAATCAATGGTAATAACAAATGTATGGGTCATACGGAGTGCGATGCAATCTTAATGGATCGTGGAAGTGTCAGTGCAATCCCAGAAATTACAGCAAATCACATCGAGGCAAGCTTAATTCATGAAGCTGCCATTGGTAAAATTGCAGGTGAACAGATTATCAAGCTGATGACACTTGGCCTTACCGAAAGTGAAGCTGAGGCTCAGATCGTCAATGGATTTTTGAAGTAATTCACTTGTTGAGAATTTCATGAATTAGCTAGGTATATGAGAATTTCATGTGCCAGCAAGGTTATAGATAACGAAGAAGAGTGTGAGAAAGTCTCTATGTTCCGTTACGCTAAACGTTACACAGCGTAAAGTCACAACGAGACTTTTTCACATTCTCCTTCGTTTTCGTTTATGGTTTGGATGGTACATGAAATTCAGTAAGGTTTGTGAGGATTTCATGAATTAGCAAGGGATATCAAAATTTCATGTATCATCAAGGTTATAGATAACGAAGAAGAGTGTGAGAAAGTCTCTATGTTCCGTTACGCTAAACGTTACACAGCGTAAAGTCACAACGAGACTTTTTCACATTCTCCTTCGTTTAAGTTTATGTTTTGTATGGTACATGAAATTCAGCAAGGCTTGTGAGGGTTTCATGAATTAGCAAGGGATATCAAAATTTCATGTACCATCAAGGTTATAGATAACGAAGAAGAGTATCTTACTCATTTCCTCAACCTTTAAGATGAAGACTCCGATATACCTGTAAAGTATATGAATATATTTTCTATGATGGAGGTGAATGATATGCAAGTTGTAAATTTATTAGATGAGATGGAAGGACGAGGTATCATTGATTCTACAGTACGTAAAGCACTTGAAAATAATAAGCCGAGAAAAGAGGATACCAGTGTTAAGACTAATTCAAACGATGATAATTCTGGGGTTACATTAGAAATATCAGATGAGGCAAAGAAAAAATACATAGATCTATTAAATCTTTCAAAACATATGGCAGATATAAAGGAACAAAATGAGGCTAGTAAAGAAAATGGCAATCATATAGGGAAAATTTTTACGATTTTTCGAAGAATTGCTAATGGTGATCGAGTTCCACAAAAAGATGAAGAAAAACTTAGAGAGTACAGTAGTGAGCTGTATCAAGCTGCTAAAACCTTAGGATCCTTGGCTAAGAATAAAAAACCAAAGGAATATGACTCAGTTGATGAGGAGCAAGAGCAATCTGATATGCAAAAGGAAGTAGCTAGAATGATAGGTGAGTATGATAAAGGTACATCGATTTCTTCGGAACGTACTTTAACTACGGATATTACTATGCCCAATCTTGAGTAGAGGTATGATATTAAGGTGTGCAAATTTCTTACATTAAAACGATGGCAAAGGAAGATATTTTCCTCTTCGTATTTCATTTGCATTGAAATAGATATTTGGTAATCATGAAGAAAATGACGAATGTTGTAATCAGAATAGTCATATGATATCAAATAATTTACATCAAATAATTGACAAAGCAGAACAACTGGTTTATACTTCCATTAGATATTTAGACAAATGTCTAAATATCTAATGGATGTATTTTTGTTTCATATTGTTTAAGGAGGATAAATATGCTTACAATTCAGAATTTAACGAAGGTTTATAAAGGAGATAAAAGGGCTGTGGATAATCTGAGTCTTGTTGTAGAGGCTGGTGATATCTATGGATTTATTGGTCATAATGGTGCAGGAAAGACAACAACACTGAAAGCTGTGGTTGGAGTGCATGAGTTTGAGGGTGGTACGATTTTAGTCGATGGAATGGATATCAAGAAGTATCCGGTGGAATGCAAAAAAAAGATTGCATATATTCCTGATAATCCTGATTTGTATGAGCATCTGACTGGAATTCAGTATTTAAATTTTATCGGAGACTTGTTCGGGGTTGGAAAGAATGAACGTGAACAACGGATTAAAAAGTATGCAGACACCTTTGAAATCACATCAAATCTTGGTGATTCCATTAGTTCTTACTCTCATGGGATGAAGCAAAAGGTAGCAATTATCTCTGCACTGATTCATCAACCGAAGCTAATGCTGCTGGATGAGCCTTTTGTTGGGTTGGATCCGAAGGCTGCTTACAGCTTAAAGGAAATTATGCAATCGATGTGTGAACAGGGGAGTGCGATCTTTTTCTCTACTCATGTATTAGAAGTAGCTCAGAAACTTTGTAATAAGGTAGCGATTATTAAGGGTGGTAAATTAGTTGCTTCTGGTCTAACAAAGGATGTCATTGGTGATCAGAGTCTTGAAGATGTTTTCTTAGAACTTGTGAATGAATAGGAGGTCCTTATGAAACAAATCTTTGTTTTAACGCGCATGCAACTTGGAGGTGCTTTGGATTTCCTTAACTTCAATCACAAAAAAGATCGTAGGAAAAATGTAAGTGCCTCTCTTGTCTTATTTTTGGGTTTTTTATTGTTTGCATTTATATCAGGGTCTTATAGCTATGCTATGGGGTTAGCTATGAAACAAACAGGACAGCTTGAGATTTTACCTGGTTTTTTTATGGCAGCGACAAGTATCGTTGTACTCTTTACTTCCATCTTTCGTGCTAAAGGTATCTTATTTGGATTTAAAGATTATGATATTTTAATGTCACTACCAGTGAAGACCTCCTATATTGTAGCAAGTCGTTTGCTACAGCTTTATATTATAACGATAGTTTTCACAGCTGGTATGATGTTACCTTGCTATTTTTCTTATGGGCTGCTTGCAAGACCAGAGTGGACGTTTTATCCAGTCGCTATCGTGGCTCTGTTTTTCATACCATTGATTCCAATCATCATAGCTTCTATTATCGGTGTATTGTTAGGCTATATCAGTAGTAGCTTTAAATATACTAATATTGTAAGTCTTGTTTTGTCGATGTTATTACTGATTGGTATCTTTTTTGGAAGTCTATTCTTGAAGGATGAGCAGCAATTGATTGATATCGGTAATTTCTTTCGTAATCAGATGAATTCGCTGTATCCATTGGCAAGATGGTATCATGCGGGTGTGACAGAATTGAATCTATTGTATTTGGTACTCTTTTTATTAACTTCTATGATTGCCTTTGTATTATTTTCTGTTGTTCTTGGTAAATGCTTTAAGAAGTTGAATTCCTCTATGAGTGCCGTATATTCAAAGTCCAAATTTAAGCTGAAGGAACTAAAACAAAATAGCGCCTTACAAGCACTTCTTAAAAAGGAAGCAAAACGTTATTTTAGTTGTACCGTTTACATTATGAACACTGCTTTTTCGCTTATTATTACATTAATTGCAGCAATTGCAATTCATGTCGTGAGCATTGATCAGGTTGAGCTTCTGGCAAATACACCTGCAATTGCCGTGATGCTACGTCCCTTATTGCCATTTGCAGTAAGTTTTATGGTTTGCATGTGTGCAATTACAGCGAGTTCTATTTCCTTAGAAGGTAAGAACATATGGATTATCAAATCCTCACCAGTATCAGGCTTTACCATTCTGAATGCTAAAATAATGCTTCAGAACCTAATTACGATGCCAGTAGCTATCATAACCTTGCTTTCCTTTATGATTAAATTTAAAAGCAGTGCATTGGAAGCAGTTTTATCGATTCTTTTAGTTGTTGTATATAGCCATTTTCATGCAATGTTAGGTCTATGGTTAAATTTAAAGTTTCCATTGTTAGAGTGGAAGAATGAAACAACCGTTGTAAAACAGAGTGCAGCGTCTATGATAGCTTCATTTAGTGGGATAGTTACCATTGGTATACCGGTTGCTGGTATGTTCTTAATTCCGAGCATATCACCGGTATGGATGATGGGAATTACACTTGTATTGTTTGGAGTCGTAACATTCTTATTTCACATTTATCTAAAGAAGAATGCCGATACTTTGGTTGTTAATTTATAAGGAGGTTGGAGTGAACGATGTATTTAAAGCACTTGCAGATCCGACTCGTAGAAAGATTTTAGAATTACTTTCTGTACGTGATATGAATGCAGGGGAAATTGCGGACTATTTTAATATATCAAAGCCTTCCATTAGCCATCATCTCTCCATCCTAAAAAATGCTGAGCTAATCATAGATACAAGGCTTGGTCAAAATATTATGTATTCCTTAAATACTACCGTATTTCAAGATATGGTAAAATGGTTTTTTGATGTATCCAATAGAAAATGACAGCAAAGTGAAGTTGGAGGAGTAGGGAAATGGAAGAGAATACGAAAAAAGCAATTTTTTCACCAATTACAATTGCAATAACCATAGCAACCTTTCTTGCAGGTTGTTGCACTTATCCATTATTAAAGACAGACATCCCAATACAATGGGATATTCAGTGGAATGTTTCAAGGACAGCTCCGAAGGAAGCAATATTTTTAATTAGTGCTATACCATTCTTGATTTATTTGATACTTGTTATCACTAACCAAAAGCGAGAAAGAAGATATGAAAAAGGATTACAGATTACTTCTTACATTGTTACTTATCTCTTTGTTGCACTACAATGGATAAGTATCGCAATCGCTATGTTGGCTCCAATTAACGTTCAATTAGTGATTCCAATTTTCATAGGTATCTGCTTACTGATCATAGGTAACTTTATGCCTACAGTACCAAGAAACCGTTACTGTGGATTTCGAACCCCTTGGACCGTAAGAAGTGAGAACGCCTGGAGAAAAGCAAACCGATTCGGGGGATATCTACTCAGTCTCATCGGATTACTATTAATTATCAACGGAGTAATACAAAAAGCAATAGTTTATTATGTCATAGTAACTATATTGGTGGGTGGTATACTCTTTGGGGTTATACTGTCTTATCAATTGTGGAAGAAAGAATCGATGGAGAAATGATATGAAAACAGTATTCGTGATTGAATTCATTCTTATGTTTTTAATTGGATTACTTTTATGCTATTTGGGCTTTCGAATTTGGAAAAAACAACAGATTACACTCATACATGATTACCACTACACGAAAGTCAAAGAAAAAGATATAAAACCATATACCGAACAAATGGGAAAAGCATGCATTATTATGGGAGGTGGGATGATTTTATCCAGTACCATCAACTTAATAACCAACACATTCTATGGCTGGATTGTCTTTGTAATACTGTTCATCCTTGGCATCATTAAGATGGTTTCTGCGCAATCAAAGTATAAGACATTAAGTATTTGAAGTATATTTTGTACCCAAAATCATTGATATCGAGGGCAATACATTATGAATGGAAAAAGAATTCTGATTAAAATTTCTGGAGAAGCATTAAGTGGCAATGGCTCATCAATCTATGATAAAACTATCATAGATAATATATGTAATGAAATAATAAAAGTAAAAGAAGAGGGCTATCAAATTGCTATCGTTGTTGGAGCAGGTAATTTACTAAGAGGCCGTGATGCTGAAAATTGGGGAATAGATAGACCAGATGCTGATGAAATGGGAATGCTGTTTACGGTATCAAATGCTTTGATGCTTCGTAACAAGTTAAGTAAACTTGATATATCCTCTAAGGTCATGACCCCAATGCTATTAGGAGGAATTTCAACCATCTACAACCGAAGAGATGCTATAACGATGTTAGAAAATAATCATGTAATTATTTTTGGTGGTGGAACAGGTAATCCCTTTGTATCAACGGACTATCCAGCAGTACAAAAAGCAATTGAAATTGAAGCTGATATGTTGTTAATGGCAAAGAATATAGACGGAGTATATAACGTAGATCCACGTCTTAATAAAAATGCAAAACGGTATCAACGGATTAGTTATGATACCTGTGTTTCAAATAAGATTAAAGCATTTGATTCATCAGCCTTTATCTTAGCAGAGGAATTTGGAGTTACGATGTATTTATATGATGGAAAAGAAAGAAATGCAATTTCCAATATCGTCAAAGGTAAGAATATCGGTACTGTAATTATGAAAAACTGTACCGATGTCTTTTATTAATTACTATTTGCATTGATCTCTACAATTCTCAATCATTCATTCTTTTTTTAGAAGTAAGCGAAACATATTGAGCAAGTGAGAATAAGTGAAAATGCCCCGCTAATCGAGTGAAAAGAGGCATTCAGTCGGTGGGAAGAAGTGAAAGGCACCCGACTAACGGAATGAAAAGTTGAATTTAGTCGGTG
>JAEZKD010000083.1 GCA_023415655.1 Bacillota bacterium
TAACAAAATGAATGCTACGATTTCAAATCTTAATATTTATCATTCTTGAAACAATAAAAATCTAATATTAGTTGTACTGCATCCATAATCCATATGTAATCGATGATTCATCTTGTCTAACACACCAGTAATCACAGGCGTACTAAGCATTGTTAAACCAGCCTGTGATTCAACACTTAATCCAAGAAGGATTAGCGATAGCATATGGTATTTTGGGGGCCTTCAAGTCGCAGCTTTTGGGCGGCTTGAGAGCGGGCGAGCCCCCAAAAACCATATGTTGTTGATGATTCTTCTTGTTCAGCACACCAATCATCACAGGCGTACCATTTCCCCGCCGTGAATTTCTACAGGCACATCATTTACTGTGATCCAGACAGAAATCGCGGACGGATTGTACACTCTTTGGCAATTGGCAGTGTAAATCAATCGGCCAGCTGTTTCAAGATAATCAAAGATTTCAATATTAGTAGCATACCAGATTTCTTCCTGATGCGCCATCATCTTTAAGAAGTCTTCGATTAACTCCCAATTGTTATCTCTAGAGAATTCATAGCTATGTCCCCACACATACATCATGGTTAGATATTGTGGTTTTTTAGCTTCTAAAAACAACTTCCCTAACTCCATCAATTTGTAATTGTGGTGACAAGTTGGCATAAGTACATACGGATTCTTAGGTAAATCAAAGCTTTCTGAATTCCCAACCACCCTTGCATAACGAATTCCAAGACCTGGTAACATTGCAATCAGCTCATCATTATAAGAACCATTCGGATAAGAAAATCCACGTACTGGGTAATCCACTAAGGATTCCAAACCCTCACGATCCATTAAGATTTCTTGTGCCATTCTGGTAGAAGGACAACGAGCAATCGTAGGATGTGTCATGGTATGAGCTGCCACCTCTTGACCCTCATATAATTCTTTAATATCTTCTTTGTGAATGCGTAACTCCTGATCCATCAAACCATAATTGAGATGAAACGTACCCTTCACCTCATACTTACGAAATAATTCTAACAGACGACGATCCTCTAGCTTTCCGTCATCATAGCTAAATGTCAATACCTTATATTTTCCATAGGGAAAACAAACATAAATCTTATCCATACGAACCTCCCTAGTTTTGCAACTTTCTCATCTCGTAAAACTCACCCTTTAGCTCCATTAATTCCTCAAAAGTTCCAAACTCTTTGCAAACACCATTCCCAATAACTGCTATCTTGTCTGCGTTACGTATTGTCGACAAACGATGTGCAACAATAAACGTTGTTCTTCCCTTCGTTAGATTATTTAACGCATCTTGAATTTCTTTTTCTGAGATACTATCGAGTGCAGAAGTAGCTTCATCCAACACTATCACCTTCGGATCTCTAATCAGAGCTCGCGCAATAGAGATACGCTGTCGTTGTCCACCACTTAAGGTATCCCCATGTTCGCCTACCTTTGTATCAAGACCATCAGGAAGGCTTTCAATAAATGAATTCAGGTTAGCTGCCTTTAGAATTTCCTTTAGTTTTTTCTCCGATACAGAAGGCATTCCATAGGTTATATTTTCTCTGATGGTCCCACTAAATAATATCGTATTTTGAGGTACCACTGCGAGAAATCTTCTATAACTTCTTAGATTAATCTCATTTAAATCATATCCATCTAATAGCACTTTCCCTTGCTTAGCTTTCATGAAACCAATGACCAGATTCAAGATGGTTGACTTTCCTGCCCCTGACTCTCCCACTAAGGCAATTGTTTCCCCTTGATGAATGGTAAGATTTAATCCACATAAGACTGGTTTTTCTTCTTTATAAGCAAATTCCACTTGTTGAAATTCAAAGTTTCCTTTGATATTCTTTAACACAAGCTTACCTTTATCATCCTCGATATCATTGGCAAGTAATACTTCACCAACGGAATTGACCGACTCGAGACCTTTTGAGATTACTGGAAGTAAATTGATAAAGGATGAAACTTGATTTACAATCGTAGCAAAATACGTCTGATACAAGGTAATATCTCCAACCTCAATCTTACCTTTCCATGCAAGATATCCAGTAAATCCTAAGCATATTATCTGAAACACTTGAAAAAAACCCCAACTGACCGCTCCAAAATTAGCTTGAACAATATCAAGTCGATATCCTTTTTCAGCAACCTGATTGAGCTGCTCTTCCATCTTAACGATTTCTTCATGTTCTAATGCATGTGCTCTGGTAACTGGAATAAGCTCTACCATCTCCATCACACGAGCTGAGGTTTCTTCCATTTCCTTTCGAAATTCCGAGTTGGTTTTCTTTATCTTGGCTTTAAACAATACAATCGTCATACCAGCAATAGGAGCTGAAATTAAGAAAAATAAAAACACCACCCAGCTTTTAAACATCGTAACGGACAGCGCCACAATCATATTTAGAGCAATATTTAATAAATTGATAAATAGCTGTTGTGAAAGTGTTTCGATTGCTTCCACATCACGCATAATCTTACTCTGTAAACGACCTGACTGCATTTCTTTATGATATGTAATAGATAACTGCTGCAGCTTGCGTACCATTGCCCCGCGAAGTCCAGCTTCTACATAACGAACTACCTTACTACGATTTTTGGTGTACAGATAATTCATTGGCAAATTAAGTGCAACCAATGCCAAAACCACAAGAAGATTAAAGGTAATCATTTGTAATCCATTAAACTTTTTGCCCATAGCAATGTTAATAATATTTGCCGTCACAATTGGTAATACCCAAACACAAGCATGTTTCAATGCAAAATAAACACCAGAAAGAACAAACTGGTGATAGTGTCCTTGATATAATCCGGTCAAGATACGAAGCGGTTTACTTTTGTTCTTACCATAACAATCGATGAATGCTTCTTCGACCTTAGAATAGTCATCTAAATCTTTAAAATCCTGAGTATCCATTAAGTACCCTCCCTCTATATTGTCATCTTTCGTAACGACATTATACTACCATTTTCTCACTATAAAAACAATCGAATGCATGAGCGAAATCAATTAAAACACTGAAAAATTGTGCTTTCATTACAATAATTCAACCTTTCATTACAGGAAATTATTCATCCCTTCATGCCAAAAAAAATTTAGCATTTCATTACAGGAAATAATTCAGCCTTTCATACAAAAAAAAAATTAGCCTTTCATTCCATGAAATAATTTAGCCTTTCATTCCTCAAAGCTTTTATAAGTAGTAATATCTCCAATTAAGAAGTTGAAGTCATCAATGATCTATACTATAATGGAATTGTAAGAAATGGAAAGCTCATTTCTATCTTTATATGTAAGGAGAGAATAACATGTTAGAATTTAAGTTTGATACCCAACTCTTGATTGAAGGGGAAAATTTATCAGAAGAAACAATAACCGATTATATCACTGCTAATATTGAAGGCGATTGTCTCCTAGCAGTCGGAGACGAAGACCTAATTAAAATTCATTTTCATACCAATACTCCATGGAAGGTGTTAGAATATGGAGCTTCCATCGGAGAAATTTATGATGTTGTAGTTGAAAATATGGAACGTCAAGAAAATGGACTACAGGGCTAAGCTTATCATATCAACAAGGAGACTCCCATGAAGAAAGTACTTCACACGAAACGGCTCACACTACGTCCATTAACCGTTTATGATCTTACAGCCGTTCACGAATATTCTAGTGATTTAGAAACGACCAAACTAATGATGTTTCTACCAAATGAAACGTTAGACGAGACAAAAGAATTTCTAATCAATGCAGCCAATGAATGGGAAAAAGAAACTCCTACGTACTATGAATTTGGAATGATCTACAAAGAAAACTTAATTGGTGCTATCTCCGTCTACCTAGACGAAACCATGACCGAAGGTGAACTTGGTTGGATTATAAATAAAGCTTATTGGAAACAAGGCTTTACCAAAGAAGCTGCTCTCACCATCAAAGACTTTTGTATCCATGAGCTTAAACTAAAACGCATCCTAGCACACTGTGACAGTCAAAATATCGGCTCCTATCGTGTCATGGAAGCAATTGGACTCACCAAAATCAGCGACGACCAATATCGCTGCAATAAAAGTTCAAAAACTCCATCGTTAGAGTTTTGCTATGAGCTTAGGATCAATGAAGAAATATCATAGGCTATACTACATAATAAGTTATACAGAAAAAATATAGTAAAGCATACATGACAGAATATAGTAAAGTCATACAAGGCAGATTATGGTGATGTCATA
>JAEZKD010000105.1 GCA_023415655.1 Bacillota bacterium
CAATAAAGGATGGAAATTATCCCACCATTGATCTCTCACTTATGAAAAATGAATCCTTCATAGGACTTAAAAAGGTGCAAAAATTTACCACGATTGGATTAAGACTTTGCGAAGAAGCAGGGTTTCACCCCAATATAATATGTGAGACAATGAACTGGGAAACAGTACATATGATGATTGCCTCTGGAATGGGTGTTGGCTTCATTCCTAAAATATTGATTGGCACCATCAAAGACCCTGCCATAACCCCATGTTATTATCAGCTTTCATCACCAGTCTACCGAGATTATGCTCTGGTTCGTCGCCCAGGTATCATCCTATCCGAGGCCGCCAATATTCTCCAGGACAGTATGCGAAATATGTTTAGAACATTATATTGAAATATGTTAAATAAAGATATTATTATCACTTTCACTACTACAACATTATCTTTTATGTCAGAACAAGCCACCGGCTTAGCAGTGGCTTGTTCTGTCCCTATAATTATATGATAAGCTTATATCTCATTTGTTTTGCATCTGTTATGCCAAAGATTATTGAGTTCTGTTTAAATCGAAACACATTACATTAGTTAATGTCAATCACCAAGTCTTCCACCAATTACTGTCTTCCCTTTTAATAAATTCCAGTCAAAATCACCCTCAATCGTTTTATCTCTTGCTACGAGGAAGTTTCCTGCACGTTGAGTTAACTGTGCAAAGTTAACTACATAATCTTTTTCACCTTGATTATAAACGTAGATCGAAGCTTCCGATCCCATAAAACCAATATCTGCATTGCCACTTAACAGGGCAGTCATAGTTTTATCAGCCCCAAGACCATTGACTAAGTTAATCTTTAATCCCTCATCATCAAAATAACCTTCTTCAATTGCTACATACATCGGTGCATAAAAGATGGAATGAGCAACTTCAGTCAAATTAACCTCTATCGCATTTGTTTTTTTCTTACAACCGCATAGACTGCATAACATAAGTGATACAATGAACAAAGCAATTGCGCGTTTTTTCATTGAAATCCCCCTTGGATTCTTACTGATACTACATAGTATATCGAATCCAAGGGGGATTGTGCTTGTCACTGATTTATTTTTTATCTACCACGAAAACCTAAGGTTACCTCAACATCCTTAGCGATGTATTCACCATTCTGTAATACCTTGAGGTTCATTGTTACAGTTGTTCCACCTCTTGTGTAGCTTAGAGTGTTGGATAAATCCTGCATCGTCTCTAACTTCTTACCATTGATTCCAACGATGATATCACCTTTGACAATTCCAGCTTTTTGAGCTGCAGTACCTTCGCCAACTTCATAAACTAAGATTCCGACTGGCATACCAAAGGCTTCTGCATAGTTAGCTTCAACATTCTTACCTGTAATACCTAGATATCCCATCTCATCTTCTTTTAAGTCTTCACGGTTCATTAAATCGTTGATGATTGGAATTGCTTCTGAGATAGGGATTGCATAACCAATTCCTTCTACTTCTGTAGAGGCATATTTTACAGAGTTGATACCAATAATCTCTCCTCTTGCATTGATCAATGCACCACCACTATTCCCTGGATTGATCGCTGCATCTGTTTGAAGTAGATTCAATGTTGCATTTTCTGTTGTTACTTCTCGATCTAATGCGCTGATATAGCCAACGGTTACTGACTGTCCATATCCTAATGCATTACCTATCGCAATTGCCATCTCACCAGTTTTTACTTGATCTGAATCACCTAAGGTAGCAATTCGAATACTCTTAATTGTCTCTTCTGTTAAATCGCTAATCTTTACAGATACCACTGCAAGATCAGAGGATGGTTCGGTTCCTTTGATGGTTGCCAATGCCTTGCTTTCATTGATAAATTCAATTTCTACTGCTGTTGCATCTTCCACGACATGGTTATTTGTTGCAATCAACAATTCATCATCGTTTTGCCCAATGATGATACCAGAACCACTTCCACTTACTTCACTTTCAAACTTTCTTCCAAAGAAATCATACTCTGTCATCGTTGTCGTACTGTTAATAGCAACGATAGAAGGCATTACATTTTCTACTACTCCTGATACATCCGTTGCAACGATGGCTGTTGATCCCGTCTGTACAACCAAACCATCATCACTTGAAGCCGTAGTGTCATTACTATAATCCTCATATTCGCCTAGCGATTGCATACCAACTACGCTGTTAGCCTGCTTCTTAGGCTCCTGAAGGTATTGAACCCCTTGAAATGCAGCACCTGCTATGATACCAAATAATGCAGCTGAGGTTACCAAGGCAATCGTCTTTTTTACCAATCCTTTTCCAGCAGTTTTATTCTTCTTAACAGATTCCTTCTGATTTACCATGTTTGGATCAGTAAAGTTGAGATTTGCAAAGTTTTGTTCTGGACTGTTATGTTCCGATGTACTCTGCTCAAACCTAGGTTGTTGGATTGGTTCTTGCTCTACCGTATTGCGCTGTGACATCTCTTTATTATTCTCAGCTTCACTTTCAGGTGTAGGATACAAAATAAAATTCGGTTCACTTCCCGATTCCTGCTCTATCTTTGATGTTTCTTGATTTTTATCTTTTTTCATACTTTCATTTTCACTATGATATAATTCATTCCAAAATTCGTCGTTCATATTAAGCTCCTTTCCAACATATCACGGTTCATCGTTTTGTTGTTGAGTTCATTATATCAACTGATTGTGTAGGAATTGTGATTAGAAAGTGAAGTAATTATGAAAGTATGGATTATACTGTATGATAATTACCAAGAATTTTCATATCCAATGCTTCTGCTTCAATTCCACGTAACGTATTAATTACGCTGGCATCTTCTATACAACCATCAAAATCAACAAAGAATCGATATTCGAATTTCTTGCCAGCCAACGGCCTAGATTCAATTTTTGACATATTTAAATTATTATAAATTATATGTGAAAGCATGCTATATAAAGTTCCACTCTCATGCAACAATGAAAAACATATACTCATCTTATCAGCATCTGCACAATACTCTTTCTTATTGGAGATGATAATAAATCTAGTAGAGTTACTATCCTCATGATTAATATGAGAAGCAAGTACCTCCAAGCCATATGTTTTTGCTGCTCTCACACTTGCAATTGCTGCTTGTCTTAGATCTTGGTCCTCTAGAATTTTCTTTGCACAACCTGCAGTACTACCTTCTTCTATCGTTTCCATCTTTGGGTACTGTTCTAAGAATTTGCGGCTTTGCAATATCCCCTGCGGATGTGAGTAGACTTTACAAATCTCATCAAGCTTTGCACCAGGTAATGCTAATAACGCTTGCTCCACCTTAATGACGTGCTCTGCGATGATATGATTGTCATACTCAACGAGTAAATCATAGATGTCTGTGATCCCACCCGTAGTAGTATTCTCAATTGGAAGTACCCCATAATCAGCAACCCCTTGTGCGACAGCCTCCATGACATCACGAAAGGTCTTCGCTGGAAAACTTGTTATTTTAGTACCAAAACATTCTTCCATTGCTTGTTCTGTGTACGAACCATTCACTCCAAAAAATACTACCTTGGTCTGTTCTGTTTTTGGAATCGATGTAATTCTTGTGAAGCCACGATCTTTTTTCGATTCCATCATAGAGTACTGTAGTTTACGGCTCATGGACATAATCTGTGAAAACAATTCACGAACTCCATGTCGGTTAAATTCACTGGTGACAAGTGCTTCGACAGCATTTAATTTTTGCTCTTCTCTTTCTTTATCCAATACCTGTTTTCCAGTACTAATTTTATATTCAGCGACCGCTGTCGAAACCTTCATCCTTTGTTCAAATAGCTCGACAATTTGTCGGTCGATCTTATCAATATCTTCTCTGCACTTTTGTAAATCAACCATAGTGTTTCCTCCGTTATCAATACTCCTTACCATATCTTACTTATTATATCCAACCCCATAGTAAATTTCAAGCTATTGCATTTATTCGACTTTTTTCCATTTTTCTTGCACTCTATCCTTCCAAGTTTTATAATAGAAGTATGATTAGTTTCACATCCATTTCATACGAATGTGAACGCAATACTTCCTATAACATAAGGGGGCTCACCTATGAGTAAGCAATTAAAACAAACACTAGTGGTCATATTAATAGGAGTTATTTTCCTTGCATTCCTGATTATTTCTTATTTTAAGAGCAAAACCTACTATAACGATGAAAATGTAATTGGAAATACTGCAGGTAATCTTTACAATGGTGGACTCTTTAGCGAACATAATGGGCGTATCTACTTTAGTAATTTTAATGATGATGGTGCCTTATATAGTATGAATTTGGAATGTAGTGAGGTAAAAAAAATAACGACTGACAAACCAACCTATATTAACGTAGATGACCATTACATCTACTATTCAAGAGTTAATGATACCAAACAAGGTGCCAATGATGGTTTTAATAATTTTTATAGTCGTGGTATCTATCGCATCAATCACGATAATTCGAATTTGGTTATGCTCTTTAATGGACCAACGGGCTTAATGAGCTTATATGGTAACAAAATTCTGTATCAGCATTATACGACTCAGACTGGCATTACCTTTTATGAGGTGAAAATCAATGGTAAGGATGAGAAAAAACTTAGTGACGTTCCACTCCTCCCTGCCTCCTATTATGATGGCTACCTTTTCTATGCTGGAGCAAGTGATGATCATTACATCCATGCGATGAATATGGAAACCAAAGAAGACACAGTCATTTATGATGGTAATTGCTATATGCCGATTGCAACCAAGGATGGAATCTTCTTTATTGCTGTTGATGAAAATTACGCACTTTGTTATTATGACTTGAAAACTCAAACTAGAACTGTGTTAGTCGATCGTTTCTGTACAACCTACAATATCTCGAATGATCTATCTACCATCTATTATCAGGTAGATGGCGGAGAAAACAATCGTATCTGCAAATTAGATTTATCAACCTTAGTAACTGAAACCATCATCGATGGAGATTATAAAAACATACATGTCACTAGTAATTATGTCTTCTTCCGTGATTATAAGGAAACTAATACCTATGCTTATAGCCCCTCCACTGGTGCGCTTCAAATCTTTCATGCTCCTGTGATTGATTAAAGCTATCACATAACTATGGCTAATAGCAAAAAGAACATATCATGGAATGAATTGTTTAAATCGAAATTCATATCAGAATAACACAATAATAGAAGAAAAGAGTTTGGCAACTGATGTTTGTCAAACTCTTTCCTTCTATTACTACGTTATTCAATTGCTATTTGTTCTACTTCTCATTACATACCTGGAAAATGTAGAATTTCAGATAATAGGATTCATCTGCTGCCCAAAGGATTGGATGATCTGGCGCTTGTGTACGATATTCCACCTGACGAAGGCGCTTTCTCACATTACGAGCAGCCTGCCCAACGGTTTCTGTAAATAATTCAGGTGTCATAAAGTGGGAGCAAGAACAAGTTGCAAGATAACCACCGTCTTTGATTAGCTTCATTGCACGCAAATTGATTTCACGATACCCCTTAATTGCATTCTTTACAGAATTTCTTGACTTTGTAAATGCTGGCGGATCAAGAATGATCACATCGAATTTCTCACCTTGCTCTTCGAGTCTAGGTAGTAATTCAAATACATCCTCACACTGAAAACGGACTACTTTTTGAAGTCCATTCAATTTTGCATTCATTGTTGCTTGTTCCACACCAAGCTCGGAAGCATCTACCCCAATAACTTCTTTTGCTCCGCCAAGACCTGCATTTAAGGCAAAGGAACCAGTATGTGTAAAGCAATCCAATACTTTTGCATCCTTACATAAGCGTTGTATCGCCAAACGGTTGTACTTCTGATCTAAGAAAAATCCAGTCTTTTGACCTTCTTCTACATCTACGTAATATTTCACACCATTCTCTTCAATAATGACATTCGTATCAAATTCATCACCGATGAAGCCTTTGATACGTTCCATTCCCTCTTGCAATCGAACCTTAGCATCCGAACGTTCGTAAACCCCACGAATTGTGATTCCATCTTCTGCAAGAATCTCTTTTAATAATTTAACGATCGTTAACTTCATCTGATCAATTCCAAGAGCAAGCGATTGTACAACCAAAACATCTGCAAACTTGTCAATGACGATACCTGGTAAAAAGTCTGCTTCTCCAAATACCACGCGACAGCATGCAGTATCTACCGTTTTTTTACGATACTCCCAAGCTTCTTGTAAGCGAAGTCTTAAGAATGCTTCATCAATTTCCTGACCTTTGATGCGGCTCATCATACGAACTCGAATTTTAGAATTCTCATTAATAAAGCCTGTCCCCATACAATAGCCATCAAAGTCCTGAACTTCAACTAAGCCACCATTGATATATTCTCCCTTGACTTGAGCAATTTCGTTATCAAACACCCAGAGACCACCGGATTTTAAACTTCTTCCCTCACCTTTTTTTAATACAACCACTGCTTTCTCCATGATGTTTCTGCCTTTCCTAATCACATTGTTCATCCACTTGTTTGGATGTTGTTTTAAAGATAAATAACTTACTTAAAATATAATTTACAATAATAACCAATACCCCGAGAACTAATTTCACAATCATATTCGGAAAATGTAGCCACGTAACAAAAATTAAAAGCCCTACTTCTTCTAGGCCTAAGGTAACTAAACGAGCTGAGAAGAATTTAATAATTTTCTGTAGCTCTTTTGTTTTTTCTGCAATGCCACTTCGAAATACAATTAAATTATTCGTAATATATGCAAATGTGACTGCAAGTACCCATGCGATAACATTCGCAATTAAATGGTTCACTCCCCACTTGTTACAGATTATATCAAAAGAGACAAGGTTAACTGCTGTTGTTAATAAACCAACAATGACATAGCTCACAGTCTCTCTCGTCACAAACTTTTTCCATAATTTTTTTATCATCATCTGAGCTTGCATCACACGACCTCTATTCCTATTAATGTCCTTATTATAGCAAACTAATCAAAGAAAAACAACTTACTTCTCTTTACAAATGAGCTTTCTAGTGGTAAATTAGATATAGATGGTGTATATTGTCAATAAGCTATATTTGGGGGAATGTTCATGGGATTTATTCTGAGGAATTTGATGGAGGATGTCGTAATAAAACAGTTAGATGAACTAATCAAAGTATTTGGCTGTTGTCAGTGTGAACAATGTCGACTTGATATTGCTTCATTTGCATTGAACCGACTTCCTGCAAAGTATGTAGTAACAACGCAAGGAGAATTGTTATCAAAACTGGATTCTTTAGATCTCCAATTTGAAGCAAATATAACAACAGCAATTACACAGGGAATTTTATTAGTAAATCAGAATCCAAGGCATACATAATACTCTAATAGTAAACCGATCACTTACTAGGAACGAATAAAGGGACTGTTACAATCAACATGGTTGAATGCAACAGTCCCTATTATAATTTGTTCACACCTTAAAAATATTTCTTATTGCCCCAGAGATTACTTTTTTTTAGATCCACATATTCATTGTATGCACGCTCAAGAATCTGCTTCTCATTCGTAAACTTTAGCATATGATATGCTTCATGAAACTTGTAATATCCGGAGTCCATAAAATATTCTTCCCTTTGTGGTTTACTGTAATAGCTATCAGACATCATAAGGTACCAATGAACATCCTTCAGTACAGTATTCTGCGGAGTATTAAAGGTATATTGACTTTTGCCAATATACTTAATAATCGAAGCAACAGCACCTGTCTCCTCTTTCACCTCACGAATCGCAGTCTCCTTATATTCTTCACCTTCTTCTACGGTTCCCTTAGGCAACACCCAGCCTTCATACTTGTTCTTATAATTCTTATACAATAATAAGATTTTACCTCTGAAAATAACTACACCACCACAGCTTGTTGCTTCAATCATCGCAATGCCTCCTGTTTTCTGGTGTAACTTTAACCTGTTCTATAGTATACAACATTTGATAGTTATTTTCAATAAAAATATAAGACACTAATAATTTATGATACAGTCCGGTAAAGCCTTTATAATCGCCTCAATCTGCTCCTGAGAGATAGGATTATTACTAAGATCAAGAAATTCTAGTTTTTCAAGCTGATACAGCATACCTACGTCCTCAATTTGATTGCCATCCAGATAAAGATAAGTCAGATTCTTTAATTGGTCTATTCCCTTAAGATTAGTTAAGGAATTATTCGATAGAATCAACACCTCCATCTTCCTTAGTTTACTCAAGGCCTTAGTTTCGGTAATGAGATTGTCTGAGAGATCTAATACCTTGAGGGTTTTTATCTCCTCTAATGCTGTGATCTTAGTAATGGCATTATTACCGAGCTTTAAATTCTCAACAACAACCGCATTCTTTAATAAGGAGAGGTCTGTAATCGAGTTATTACTTAAATCGATGGTTGTGGCTATCTCTAGATTTTTTACTTCCCCCAAATCCTTAATTCCTTGATTTCCTAACATAAGTGTTGCCACACTAGATTCTACCTGTTGAGCTTCCGAGGTTTCCCCTTCAGGTGTCACTTCTGGAGTAGTCGTTAACTCTGGTTGTGTCGATATCATCCCGTTAGAATTCACGGTCTGAGTCGGGGCTATTGTTAGAAAGATCTCTTTCTCGGTATCATAACTCATATCACTTTTTAACAACAACACGATCACAGCAATCGTTACTACAGAAGCTAAGAACAGTAAAATCCATGGACCCTTGCTAGGTTTTTCCTCGATTGGTTCCTCTTTTTTATCCTTGATATAGGTACTATCATAGGACTGAACCTGCCGTGATAAGGTAAGACTAATTTCTTCTAGAATTTCCTCTTCTCGTTGTTTTTGTAGATCACTGCTTTCAACTTCTTTTTCTTCCATATATGAATCCTCATCAGTCGCAGCAACATACTGGTTTGCTTTCATTGCCACCTTGGCGCCAACTGGTTCTACAATATAGGCCCCAAGAAAAACTCCAATGGACGTCAACGCTTCTTTAAATTCCTCACTGGTCTGGTATCGTTTCTCTGGGTCTTTCTCACATGCCTTTAATATTACCTTGCCTAGTTCTTTCGTAGCATTGATGGGAATGGAGAGTGTTCGATCCAAATCTGGTAACTGATTATTATTCAAACACTCATATAACACCATACCAAGCGAATAAATATCTGCTCGTTCATCATAGGTTTGTTGATTCACTACTTCTGGAGACATGTATTGATGATTTGCTTCTGATAACGTTAAGCTAGAATGTCTAGTCAGTCGATTCATCGCAAAATCACCAAGTTTGTATAGGCCAGTATCAGAACAATAGATACAATCTGGTCGAATATCACCATGGATGATATGATAACGGCTACAAATGCTCAAAGCATCACATATATTTTTCCCAAGTAGTATAATATCCTTAAAAGTCATACAATCATAATTTTCACACTCTTTTAGTTTTTTTAGCAACTCCATACGAAGAAAGATATCATATCCAACTGCATTACCACGTTGAAAAATCATATGATCTTCGTAAGCTACGATATATTGTTTGTCTGGGATCTTCTCAATGATACAGATTTCACGATAGATATCCGTTACAAGTTCTTTGTAATATGCAATGGCAGAATCATTATCAAATTCATCAAAATTCACCTGATAAATTTCTTCTTTATCTCCGGGAACGCCTATCACCTTCATCAGCTGGTACTCTATCCTTGAATCAACCTTTCGATAAATTCGATAAATCGAACTATTCTTTGATGTACCAACATATTGATCAAGGTACCATTCTCGAAAAAAGGGTTCTCCACTTTTCAGATCATTCATGTTCATATCGTCATGCTCCCTAATGATATCTTCATAGATTCCAAACAATGCTAATAAAACTACAACTCAATTTCGTTTTGTTTATTCAACGACTAGTGTAATATATAAAATCTTTCCATTCTCAGTTTTTCCATTAATAATTGTCTTACCAGTAGCTAATGCGGTAATGGTACCCTTAGCATCTACCGTAGCAATGGAGGTATCTAAGCTTGAAAAGCTAACCTTTTGGTTCGTAGCATTCGCTGGTGAAATCGTATAAACTATGGTTTTGGTTTCTCCTGGCTTCATAAAATACAGATTTGTATCTGCTTTGATACTTGTTACTTCCACCTCTGGTATTGGTGTTGGTGATGGTATTGGAGTTGCTGTTGGTTTTGGTGCTTGAGTTGGTTTTGGTGCCTGTGTTGGCTTTGGAGCACTTTTCACGGTTATCTGGCAAGTTGCCTTCACACCATTCTTTGAAGTTACTGTAATGGTACAAGTCCCTGCTTTTACTGCTGTCACCAAGCCCTTTCCCGTTACTGTTGCAACTGCTTGATTCGAAGAAGAATAAGTAAGCTTTGTTGAAACATCAGATGGTGTAATCGTTGTTTTTAATTGCAAACTATCCTTTACCGTTAAAGTGGCACTCGTCTTGTTTAGAGTTATCTTCTTAACTTCTTTGTTCTTGACTGTAACCTTGCATTTTGCCACAACGTTACCATTCACAGAGGTCACGGATATGGTTGCGGTACCTGCTTTGATTGCTTTAATTTTACCACTACTATAAACAGCTACTATTGATTTATTGCTTGATTTGTATGTAAACTTTTCTGTTGCATTGGTAGGCGTAACTTTCGTTACAAGAGTCTTCACATCCCCTGCAGTTAACGTAAGAGAAGCTTTTGAGAATTGTAGTTTTGTGATTGGGATATAGTTACCAGTAGTTAAAGTGTAATTCGTTCCAATCCCGTTTGAATAAACGCGATCCACTTGCAGATAGTAGATTCCATTGGCTCTCTCGATTACAAACTCACGACTAGATAAAGTGACAGTTTCTAACTGAATTAGATTTTTATAGGTATCATATAATTTGATATTCAAAGCTTCCTCTGAATGATTTCTAAAATGTATTTTTAAGGTTCCTTCTGAGTTTAAAACAATCTTATAATAATCCGAGTTTTCTCCAAAACTAACAACACCTCTTTTTTGATCGTCAGCTTCCATTAAGATTGCTTTCTCAAACGAATCCCCTTTCTTTCCTTCCTCTGAGCTTAGTCCCGACAATTTTGCTACTGCTTTGTAATTCAGGTCAAGACTACCATTTACAAAATCAACCATAATTTCATATTTGGTTGGCTCTGCATAAAAATTAATTTCTAATACGGTTTTGGAATTCTCATTCGTGTATGTAAATTCTTTCTCTACTCCTGTTGATACGTTTCGAAGTACTGCTTTTACTCCATCATTACTTGCATAAATCAATCGAAACTTTACTGTTCCACTTTGTTTTGGTTCAATTACAAAGCAAACAGAAGTGTATGTCGATCCATTCACTGCCTTACCATCCAGTGTCATTGTCTTGGTCTGAGCTGCCGAGACATTCGTTGTTCCTGTCATCATGACAATGCATACGATTAGCATCGCCATAAGATATTTCAGATGCTTCATTTGACCATTCTCCTTTCTCATGCATGAAACGACACCTTAGTTAACCCTAAGATGTCGTTTACTTTTGCACTACTATTTATTGTAATATAACAAGAATGTTCTGTCAATCATTGTAATAAGCTTCAAGTATCTTCTTTGCAACTGGAACTGCGTATTTACTACCGCTACCAGCGCTTTCAACCACAACACTTATCACGATTTCAGGGTGATCTACTGGGGCAAAGCCAACAAACCATGCATGAGGATTTTTTCCGATCTCATACTCAACAGTTCCTGTCTTACCAGCAGCTGATACTTCTAGATTCGATAGACGAGTACCTGTTCCACTCTCTACCACTTCCTCCATAAACTCCGTCAATAATTCTGCCTCGGAAGGAGTCATCAATCTAGCAACCTCCACTGGTTCGGTCTTTGAAACTACACCTTGACTTGAGGTTTCAATTCGATCCACAAGATAAGGCTTCATGAGCAAACCACCATTGGCAACTGATGCAGTAATCAAGGCATTGTGTAATGGTGTGATTTGTGTTTTACCAAGTCCAATCACCGTTTGAGCGTAATCAATCGGGTCACTCTGTCCATTCAGCACAAAGCTTGAATTGCTTGTTTTTAATTCAATTGGAAGCATTGTGTTAAAATACATGGTATTACACAACTG
>JAEZKD010000107.1 GCA_023415655.1 Bacillota bacterium
ATTCATATCGTAGAGTCTACGACGAATCACATGTAGATCGCTTGAATGCCATAGAATGCTTTAAAAAAGCTCTTCTTCCTTTAGATGAAATAAAAGCTTTTTTCACATATGAAAAAGACATGGTGGCAAATTCTGAGAAAATATTAGACATGATGAAAACTCAGGAAGAAAAAACTTTAGAAATCATGAAGGATTTAGAAACAGGACTTACGCATCTGCAGAAAAAGATTCGTTTCTACAGCTTGGTTAATGAAGCTATCAAAAATAATTCTCCATTACCAAACTGGAACGATTTATAAAAAGAGCACAAGCTCCACTGCTGTATTACAGCATTTCATTGATACATAATGAATACCCTTTCTATATCTTTACTCTCCTATGCAGATTACTTGATATAAGTTACTCTATTTCCTGTTCTCTCGACATATGATTTAACAGGCATACCATCTTGGGTATCTGCATAACCCAAAGCTAGTGCTCCATATACTCGTTCATCTTCGGCCATGCCGAGAGCTTTCATTGCGTCCAAAATAACAGGATTTTCATTTAACCACCTTAGCTGATTGATCCACACGCTTCCTAAGTCCAGCGCATGAGCCATTAACATCATATTCTCTAATGCACAAGCACTGTCTGCTATATTATTTCCATATTCTTTCTTATTCGCAGTAACAATAAGAACCGGGCAGCTATAGTGAAATATGTAATTGCCTTTCTTCGATGCATTAATAGAATTTACAAGAGATTGATAAGTATCCTCCCGAATCTCCATTTTAGCAAACTCTTCTCTCACAAGTTCAGCCAAATGATTAAGCACCTGTTTCTTCTGAATAACAATAAAATGAGTGCTTTGAGAATTCCCTCCACTTGGAGCATATCTTCCGGCTTCAACCACCTGATGAATCAGTTTTTCAGGTACCATTTCTTCTTTAAACTTTCGAGTACTTCTTCGGCTTTTAATAAATTCTAACATATGTTTATTCCTCACATTTCCAATCATGCTCACCCTGATAAAGGTACCCTCAATCTCTCGTTTCCTTTCTTCCTTCTAAAATCATTGAAAGTGGAAACCCTTGATGGTCAAAATGAGAGAAACCACCTGAGACATCATAATCAAATTCTTTCATATTGGTTATAACCAAATGATTCGCACACATGGCACCAATAATCTCGGATATAGAGTGTGTATAGTCCGTAAATGTCTTTGAATGATACTGTCTCCCTACGATATATCCCATTCCATCATTTCCTATCCATTCACGTTCAAAATACGAAAATGCACAATTCAAAGGATAAGTTTCTTCATATTCGTCATCTCCACTCGTTGCCAGCATATTCGTAAACGCATGTTGTTCATTAATAACAATGATACCATCCTCTTTCATGCATTTTGTAACCACTTTAAAAAACTCATGTAGATTTTTGAACCAACACAATGCCCCTATTGTTATAAAAACCATATCAAAACGATTCTTATAGGTATCATCAATCTCAAGGATATTCGTTGCAACAAACTCACAAGGCAACTTTAGTACCTGTGCTTTCTCATCAGCAAAAGCGATCATATTTTCTGCAATATCAAATCCAACACCTGCTGCCGCTTTCGTAGTTTTAACGAGAGATAAAAGTTCTCGACCATTATTACAGCAGAATTGACCAATCGTCTTTCCTTCTAGATTATAATGTTTGAAAGTTTCAATTGTATCTTGATTAAAATACGCATAGTCTTCTTGCTGAATTCGATTGATGATATCTGCTACCCAGGATTTATCACGCATCTCAAATGCTTCTTCCCACGCTTCTTTATTTCCTAAAATATAGTTTTCCATAATTCCTTTAGTAAAGGACTGTAGAACAAGTGTTCAAGTACTACGTCCATTACTTACTCCCTTCTGAACAATTAAAGTTAGTTTTTGTTTGTTATGAATACGACTTTTTTCATTATATGCTAGCAACTGCTTTATCTGATCATGATTAGACGATTAAAACTGGTTTTTAATAATAACTTTTGTTCCATCAGTCTCATCAAAAGCTACAATATTACAACGATATAATCCAACACATGCCTAGTTAACTTCAACCAAAGTAAGAGAATATCATTCAAATATGCAATATTCTCAAGTTCTTCAAGCATCTTTTAAATCCCTTTTAGTTATACCTTATTATACCATATTAATTCTAACTATTGGTAATAAACTTTTTTCTAAAATAAGTAACCCCCACCAAGTAGATTATTCTACTTAGTAGGGTTTGATTATCATATTGCCTCTTCCGTATACATCATTTTCTGCATCGTTTGGCGTACAATTGGCGTAGGCACAAGGTTTTACACCTCACAACGCCTTATTTTACAAGGATAAAAGTTCCCCTGTCTCTGAATGAAATAGGGGAACTTTCTTCTCGTTTTCTATTTACTTTTTATTAAAGAAAAATCGGATAGTGTTATTGTAGATACCGGCGTATCAACCTCTGGAATGATTCCCATTGATACAACTAGAGTACTAGCCATATCGGTATCAGCAGTCATATCGAAGGTGATTGTTATATCCTTTGAAGTATCTTTTTCAAGAGCTATATCAGCTCCTCCATAGTAAGCATA
>JAEZKD010000137.1 GCA_023415655.1 Bacillota bacterium
ACGTTGTACCAATCAAGAGCTATTAAAAAAGATTGGTATAAAAGAATTAGGAAAACAGAACATAACTTCTTTTTCAAAAGCCTATTGTAATATGAGAACATGGTACTTAGGCTCTGATTTGTGTTTACCAGAATCCGTGAATTATTATACTTGTTATGTCAGCTCTGTCAATGACGAGGATTATCACAATTACGTAGGATATCTACTAAATGATCAAATGCAGGTTACTGGTGAAATATATACTGCAGGTGATCGACATACTGTCTATAACTGGGGCTCAGCTATCTACTCAGATGGACTAAGAAGAGAATGTTATGATAGGAATGGGAACCGGATGGTTGGTGAAGATGGTGTAAAGATAGAGGATTTTGTTACAAAAGCAGACCAGAATTATTTTTATGGTGCTGATGATACGGGAATCCACTTATACGATGATAACATGCGATTGCTCGCAATATTTGAGTGGGGAGAGCATTTGCATGGTCCATACGATAGTGTAAAGGATGCTGATTTCTGGTATAACTATGAAGTTAATTTATATGATAAGGATTACACCGTATTAGTCAATTTAAAGAATGGTGGACAATATGAATTGGTGATTTATCAGAACAATCAGATACTATATTCAGAGGTATTCGATCAATTGATATCGTGTAAGGATTTTATAGTTCATGAGGATGGGAGTATTGAATTGATACTAAAGCAATACTATTATAGTGACAGAATGTCATATTATAAGATCAACTCAAATGGTGAGTTGTTACAAAAGCAAGACATACCTAGCGATAAGTATATTGGGATGTTGCAGGGAAAGTTCATGATGTTTGATGATGGTGGAGTTCTTAAAATGAACGAATTCATTGAGATGATTTTAAACAATCTCTAAATATCTATAATTAGACCATGGTATCAATTAAGCTCATACCAGGAATAGTCGTGAAAAAGCTCTGCTCTACAGCAGAGCTTTTTCTTAGTAATCCGATCCTATTGATAAAAAAAGGTTGTAACTATTCTATGGAATCAAATTAAAATCAAACATATCAGCCAGCGTCTGCATATCTTCAGGTGTCAAACCACCATTGGTGCCAGTTAATACATTGGTAGGTATTTACAGAAAAATACTCTCATGATATGATATACTAATTACTCGTAGTATCGTTACAATGATGTATCAGTTAAGAGGAAAAATTATGACAAGTGCGACATATAGTAAAAATCCATACTGGGAGCATACTGTTTTTCTTTATGTTAATCAAAACGAAGATTTGATATCTAGAATAAATGAAAAAGAACGTTCCAAAATAGTGTTATTAATGAAAGGAAGTATTATTGTTACATATCAAGACGCAGCACCTTGCGTCATAGCTGCGCCTTCCTTGCTATTCATTGATGAGAAGGAGACACCACAGATAACAATCAAAGAAGAAATACAAGCAATGGCAATCTATTATCATCCTGTCCTTGATATAAAGGAGTTTACTCATCGTCATCGATGGTCAAAGCTTTCACCATTGGTATATTTAAGATGTAAAACGTTGGTTCAACAGATGCAAGAAGAATTAAATGATCAAATGGATGAATTTTGGTCTTGCCGTAGTCGATCCTATTTGGTTGAATTACTAATTATGATTACAAAATTATACAACATAGATTTAGAATCCGATGGTACGGTCATGAAAGGGGAAATCGACCCATTACTACGTAATGCCTTAGAATACATCCATACGAATTATGCTGATCGAATTACGCTCGAGCAATTATCGAGGGAATTTGGTGCAAATCGAAATCTATTAGCGATAGCCTTCAAGGATAAGTTTCAGGCAACACCAATGCAATATCTGATGCAACATCGTATTGAGGTTGCATGCTCGTTATTAACGAACACAGAATTACCAGTTACAGAGATTGGATTGCGTGCTGGATTCTTTGATTTAAGTCATTTTGGTCGAACCTTTAAAAAGTATCTGAGTTGTTCGCCAGCAACCTATCGTAACCAAGAAGAAGATTTGAAATCCCAAGGAACCTAGAAAGCGGAGGAAATCTAGGAAGCAAAGGGAAGCTAGGAAGTAAAGGGAAGTTAGGAAGTAAAGGGAAGTTAGGTAGTAAAGGAATTCTAGAAAGCTAAGAAAATTAAGATTCTAGAACATAAAAGGATTCATAATAATCCAAGGGACATCCTATCATTTATGACTCTATAATACCTATATACTGTGATTACTCCAAAAAAGTCACATTATACAGAATATTATTAGAGAAAATAGTGAATGATAAGATGCCCCTTTTTGATTGATACATATACAAGGAATTCTTGTTATGCTATAATAAGGGTTAGTTCTACTTCAAGCAAAGAAAGATAAGACAGTTAGTTGGAGGAATATCATGACACATAACTTGGGTACTGAAAAAGTACATCGATTGCTTTGGCAGCTTAGCATTCCTGCTATTCTTGGAATGTTAAGTAGCGCTATTTTTAATATTGTGGACCGTATCTTTGTTGGCAAAATCAACTCAGATGCATTGACAGCGGTAGGGATTACAATGCCGATTCAGATTTTTCAGATGGCATTTATTTTACTTCTTGGGATAGGTTCTTCTTCTCTAATCTCAATCAAGTTAGGAGAAGGAGCAAAAGAAGAGGCAGAGGATATCTTATATCTAGCATTTAAGTATATCATTATCTTCTTGGTTGGATTTGCAGCATTATTTGTTGTATTTTTAGAACCAATCTTGAATTTGCTCTCAATATCACCAGAGGTTATGCCATATGCAAAAACATATATTCTCATTATTATCATAGGAGCAATCATAGGAATTCCTGGGTATTGTCTGAATAATTCGTTGCGTTCCATTGGCAAAGCAAAAACATCGATGAATATTATTATCGTGACATCGATTCTCAATATTATTTTAGATCCTATCTTTATCTTTGTGTTTCAGTTAGGAATTGCGGGTGCGGCGATTGCAACAGTAATTTCTCAAGCAACACTGACGGTGTATGTTGTTTATGTATTTCTAAAGCGTCCAGATTTTATAATTCATCTACGTTTCAAAAGGACTGTAAAAAACTCAAGGTTATTAGGTATGATCATTAAGATGGGAATGCCCTCCTTTTATGTTCAATTACTAGCCACAGCAGTAAATCTTGTGGTTAATTTTTATCTTCTTACGTATGGTTCGGACAAAGACATAGCAGCAGTTACGATTATGGCCAGCATATTTAGCTTTTATCATATGGTTGTCTTTGGAATTGTACAGGGAAACAATGCAATCTGTGGTTATAATTGGGGTGCAAAAGAATATGAGAGGGTAAGAAAGTCATTAAAACTTTCGCTATTTTATTCCTTTTTACTCTCTACACTGCTATTTATACTGATTGAGTTTTTCCCTCATTTATTAGTAAACTTATTTACAGAGGAAGTGGATCTTCAAACGTTGGCTGCCAATGGTATCAAATTATACTTAGCTATGCTACCACTTGTAGGACTACAAACAATCAGCTCTCAATACTTTCAGGCGGTTGGAAAGGCAGCACAAAGTAGTGTTCTTTCCTTTTTACGATATGGAGTATTTATCGTACCAGCAATACTATTGTTAGCGCCACGAATGGGAGTACAAGGAATTTATCTCAGTAATGCTTGTTCGGATGGATTAGCATCTTTGATTGCGATCCTATGTATTGTAGTAGAACTGAAACGACTCAAAGGATTGGCACAAGTAAATTGATAGAGGGAGAAAGGGATTGGGAAACTATGAAAACAAAATTATCAAAGAAATTCTGGTGGACTCTAGTAATCTTTGGACTGATGGGACAGATTGCTTGGGTGGTTGAGAACATGTATTTTAACGTGTTTGTTTATAAGATGTTTCATGCATCTGCAGCAGAGATATCGTTGATGGTTGGTGCAAGTGCAGTTGCAGCAACCGTAACAACGTTATTGGTCGGTGCTTTGTCTGATCAATGTGGAAAGAGAAAAGTATTTATCTGTGCTGGTTATATTCTATGGGGGTTTACAATTCTTGCGTTTTCCTTGGTACGTATGGATATCCTCCAAAGCTTTGTGTCAGACGTCACAGCAGCAGCTTCACTTGGAGTTAGTATTGTCATTGTATTGGATTGTGTTATGACCTTTTTTGGTTCGAGTGCAAATGATGCATGCTTTAATGCATGGTTGACAGACACTGGAGATGAGACCAATCGAGGACAAATTGAGGGAGTCAATTCAATGATGCCTTTGGTTGCAATCTTAGTTGTCTTTGGCGGATTTATGAGCTTAGATTTAGAAAAAAGTTCAAGCTGGAACGCTATCTTTTGGATCATTGGTGGAATTGTGATCATCATAGGGATTCTCGGTATCTTCTTAATCGAGGAACGACCAATTGTAAAAAATAGTGATGGAAGTTATTTTAAGGACATCTTCTATGGCTTTCGTCCGTCTATCATCCGTAGCAATGTTGTGCTCTACTTAACCTTAGTAGCATTTGCACTGTTTGGAATTTCCATACAGACGTTTATGCCTTATCTGATTCTATATTATGAGCAGACCTTACATATTGACAATTACGTACTTATCATGGCTCCAGCGATTATCATAGCTGCAGCAATTACTGCTTTTTACGGAAGACTTTTTGATCAAAAAGGATTTCTAAAATCAGTGGTCCCTTCACTGCTTAGTTTAGGCATTGGATATCTACTTTTATTTTTCTTTCAGCAGACGATACTTGTATTTCTAGGCTCCTTATGTATGATGACAGGATACTTAACTGGAATGGCTGTCTTTGGAGCGATGATCAGAGAGTATACGCCAAAAGAGAAGACCGGATTATTCCAAGGCTTACGAATCTTTTCACAAGTATTCATTCCTGGTATTATTGGACCTGCAATTGGTGCTACTGTTCTAAAGGATGCAGATGTCATTGTAAATACGGATGGAACAACATCTTTCTTACCAGAAGCGGATATCTTTATCGCTGCGTTTGCGATTATTGTTGTTGTTTTTGGTTTTTTATTTGTAATGACAAAGAAGAGGGTGTACAAAGCAAAGTAAAAATACAAGCTAACATAAGAATGCAGAAAGATAATCCAGGAAACTAGGATGTCTTTCTGCTTTCTTATTCGAATCGTTTTCTTCTTATCTTACGTTACCTATTTTTCTTATCTAATAATATCTTTTTTTCTTCTAATCTTATCCTAAACTTACTTCTTATTTCAACATCTTCTTACCAAGCTCCATCAGTGTTGTCTGATCCTTGGTACCAATACCAAACTGATACTGCATCGTATCAGGTCCGTAGGTCTTTACGATTTTCCCTTCAATTAGAGTTTGATTTTTCATCCCACATTCGGTATTCGCAAAGGTCATGGCTTCGGACTCGCTACGTGCCTTAATGGATAGATTGGTATACACTGTTTTATCTTGGCGATTTTTTACTTTGCACACAAGGAAGTATAATAGTTCTTCTTGTGGAACAACTGGTGTAGCATTACTTTTTTTAAGAATGGCATCACTTGCTTGTTTGGAAAAAGGAACTTCATCAAGCTGAGAATCAGCTGTTAAAAGCCCATCGAGACGACCTAGGATATATGCAAGTTCTATCAAACGCTTTGTCTTTGGATCTTTTATGTCTTGAAATGCTTTTGTTTTAAGATTGGTGACAGAGAGTTCTTCTGAAGTAAATGATTGGACTCCCTTGTTTTTTGCCGTCATCATCTGAAGGTCATATTGATTTTTTATTTTATTATTTCTCCAAGTATACATATCGTTCAAAACTCCCTTTTTTCCTTCATTATAACATGAGTGTTGCATTTTGCAATGAATTCTATCCGATGTTTTATCGCTGATATTGCCGATCTCGTGAAGCGACAGGTAAGATTTATAAAGTAAGGGTATGGAACCATTCAAACAAGCATAGAATATAAAGTAAAGAATTCAAAAGATAGACAAGCTAATAGTGTAAAAGAAAAAAATAAAGACATACATATGACGGAAATAGCCGTTACCTCTGACAAAATGTGATCAGAAGAATGAAAGTGAGGAACAAAGATGGAGTACTTAAAACGAAAATGGGAAGAGAAGAATGTCTTGCAAAAGAGATTGTCAGTAATTATCTATATTTTATTTGGTATTATAATTGTTTTACTTTTTTTAGGTTCTGTTAAAGTAATTACCTTTAATCTTGTCAATCTCATCATTGTTTTACTAATTGGCTTTATTGAGTTATTGTTAGGCTTAAGCAATTATCGTGATTGCAAGCCGGCATCGATTGTCTACTTGATTGCAGGGATCGTAGTATGCTGTTTATCTATAACCGGCTTGTTTCGTTTCGTGTCATCATTTTAGTTGGACCAGTATTTCTCTAATTGTTCTGCCGTAAGGCTATCAGCAAAGCGTTCTTTGGTTTGCAGAAATAGTTTAAAATCAACTAGTATCATATATAAGACTGCACGGTCTTCGAACTCTTCCCGAGTAACAGGCAAAGGATTTTGTTTTAGCTGCTCATGTAGTAATTCCTCTTGGGAGATTAAATGTTTGGCGTTATTTGATTCCATAAGCGTATTTGCTATTTCCTCAATAAAACGACTAACTTCAACAGCTTGTGCTGGTACGGTTTTGAGTAGAACAATTTTTTCATAGATTTCTTTTAGAATCGAATATTGTTGTTTGCGCATCTCCATATATTGAATGTAGTATTGGGATTCTTTCAGTAAACTATTGTTCATATTCGTATAGGCATGACTTAACCCATTGCGGATTAGTTGTTGTAAAGCTTCAAAGCAGTGAGGCTCGTATTTGGATTTATCGCTCTCTTGAAGGAAGTATGCCATCCGAAATAGGATCTTACGAAGTTCCGTTTCAATGGTTGCTTGATCATTTCGAATTTGTTTCACATGATCTGGCATCACCAAATTTACTAAAGTACCAACACCAGCTCCGAGCAACAATAGCATTGCTTCATTCCCAATCATAGAGAAAGAAAGATCGGCAGAGAGGATATAGTGAGTCGCAAGAACTGCGTTCATTGCAATTCCATCACCTAGCTTGAAAAGATAACAACCTCCAACAAAGATAAATAAAAAGATACCAAATGAGATGGTGGAAAATTGTAATGGTGGAAATAAACCTATGGATAAAGTGGTTGCAAATATAAAAGCTATGAATCTTTTGAGTGAGATAAAAATAGTCTCTTTTTTGGTATCCTGAATCGTTAAAAGTGTGATAATACCAGCCGATATGCTATACTGCAATCCAAAAAAGGTTGCTAAGAGGATAGAGATGGTACTACCGAATGCAATTTTTATTACTTTATTAAGTTGAATCATATGGTTCTCCATTGATATAAGGATTTAGTTTAAAATCTGATACAAGGTTATATCGACATTATAATAGATAACATGTAAGATTTCGAGTAAAATATAAAAAAGCTTTTGAATTGTTTACTAAGATGGCAAATGTCTGATTATTATATTACATGGGTGATTCTTTCTAGCAAGGAGTCACTAAAAGTTGACAAAAATCAAAGATATGGTAAAATATTCGTAATAGTTAAATGATTGGAGATGAAAAGATGCGGTAATATTCTTGCAACGTGTAAACCGGTAGAAGGAAAGAACGAACGAACAGGCAAAGGTTGTCTGTTTTATTTCTGATACCAATTGCAGGAATGGATTGCATCTTATATCATGTCACACACCATATGGATCTGTATATGGTCACTTGTGTATGCTTTGTGTAGAAGGACAAAGTTAGATAGGATGTAGATATTCTTGCATCCTATTTTTTTATGTGTGAGGAAATTTCATAGCAATTCCCTCACACATAAAAAAGCAAGCGAAACATTTTGTTCTTGCAATCAAATGGAACAAAGTAAAAACAGAAAGTAGGTGCATGATATGTCCCAAATTAGTGTAAATAACCTAACCTTTTATTATGATGGGAGTTATGATTCCGTATTTGAAAATGTAAGCTTTACGATAGATACTGATTGGAAATTAGGCTTTATTGGTCGTAATGGTCGTGGGAAAACAACATTTTTAAATCTATTGTTAGGAAAATATGAGTATCAAGGAAGTATTACAAGGAGTGTTCAATTTGATTATTTTCCTTATCAGATTCCTGAGGGATACAATAAATATGATACGATTGAAGTCATCGAATCTTTGTACTCAGACTATGAGTTATGGAGAATCTGCAAAGAATTGACGCAGCTACAGGTGGATGCCCAAGTGCTATATCGTCCATTTGAAACCTTAAGCAATGGGGAGCAAACGAAGGTATTATTAGCTTTACTATTCTCAAAGGAACATTACTTTTTACTCATAGATGAACCAACAAACCATTTAGATTATGCGACAAGAGAGTTGATCAAAGAATATTTAAACACAAAGAAAGGGTATATTCTTGTTTCTCACGATCGAGATTTTCTAGATGCCTGCATCGATCATGTGCTTGTCCTTAATAAAGCAGACATTATTGTAGAGCAAGGAACTTTTAGCTCTTGGTGGGAGAATAAACAACGCCAAGATGCCTATGAACTATCGGAAAATGAGCGCCTAAAGAAGGACATTCATCGATTAGAAGCCTCTGCAAGACAATCAAGTGAGTGGGCGGATAAAGTAGAAGCTAGCAAAATTGGATTTAATCCATTACAAAAAGATAGAGGGATAGATAGTCGAGCATATATCGGTGAAAAATCAAGACGTATGCAGCAACGGCGAAAGAATCTAGAACATCGTCAGCAAGATGCACTTGAAGAGAAAAAAAGGCTTCTAAAAAACATTGAGAAAACAGAAGATTTAAAGCTGATTTCACTTGAATTTCACAAAGAGAGATTCCTAGAAGCCATCGATGTTGCGATTTGGTATGACAATCAAAAGATTACAAAAGACCTTAACTTTGTGCTAAATCAGGGGGAGCGCGTGGCACTCTGTGGAAAGAATGGATGTGGCAAATCAAGCTTACTTCAGTGTATTCTAGGAAAGGATATTCAGACAACTGGTAAGTTATCAGTTGCTCATGGACTTGTCATCTCTTATGTTCCGCAGGATACGAGCTTTCTGAATGGAAGCCTAGAGGATTTTATTGCGCAAGAACGATTGAATGAAAGCTTGTTCAAAGCAGTACTGCGCAAGCTTGATTTTGAGCGGGTTCAATTTGGAAAGAGAATGGAAGAATTTAGTCAAGGACAGAAAAAGAAGGTCTTAATTGCAAAAAGTCTTTGCGAGCAGGCACATCTTTATGTTTGGGATGAACCACTGAATTATATTGATATCTTTTCACGTATCCAGATTGAACAGCTCCTTCAAACCTTCCAACCAACCCTGCTTTTTGTGGAACATGATCCAACCTTTGTCGAGAAGATTGCAACCAAGAAGATAGAATTTTAGTTAAAAACTTGTAGGCATGGATTTATTTACAGATTGAAGTTTTATTCATTCTTTTGTAAGATACAACCGAAGCTGCTAACGAACCAGGGTAATCACTTCCCTGGCACCCCGTTTGGAGGTTGTGTATGAAAAATCTGTATCTACCAAAAAAATGCTTAAAATGTGAAAATGACATTCAGATAGAAAAGAAAGAAGATGGAACAATGGATGCATATTGTATGCATTGTGATTTTCTACTTCAATATACAAAAGAAGAAGTAAATCAAATCGAAATAGCTTAAATTAAATAGCTTAATGAAAGATATTATCATAAGATAGAAATGGGTTATTGTAGCAATCACTGTCTCACAAAAATAGATGCCTTACTATGTCTCTTTACCATGATGGAGAAATATTGGGGTAGGAGTGAAACAGGAAGAAGACAATAGCCTATTTTTGTGTTATGATATAAGCATTCCCTTATGCGATAATTGACACTCCAAGCTTGAATCAGTATACTAGGGAAATAAGATAGAATAAGGTGTGAGGTTGACCATGACAAATAAGCAACAGATGGAGTTATTTGACTTATTAGAAAAGCAGATGGAATTGTACACGAAAGGTGACAGTTCCACTGTTTCTGTTGAATTCGCACAAAAGCTATTATTATCAATGGAATATTGCATGAACTGTTACTATAAAGCACTCGAGGATGGAGAACCATACGGCATAGATAACACGACTTTAGATGCGAATGAGGAGTCCATGGAAGTAATTCTAAATCAAGGGATGATGCTTGTTGAAGGCTGTGTAAAAAGCTCTAAGGAATTGTTAAAAAGTGTGTCAAACAATAGGATTCGTGTGAATCATATTACATATGAGAAAACGATTGAAGAGGAAATCCCTCAATTCTTTGATATGTATGAACCAAGATTTGGAGCACAGATAATTCCAATCGTTCCAACTTATCCACTTGCAGTCAAGGTCACAAAGCTAAAAGGAATTGAATATCTTTATGAATATTTGTATCGACTCAACCTTGAGAATGAGTTTGTTCAAAGATTTGAGTTGAGAAACATACAATTACTATATCGGATACAAGGTAAGAGGATCCTAGACAATGGTGTGAATCTTTTTGAATTAGTATTACAGAATGCGTTAGGACTTCATTTACTTGATAAAGACATTTTTAAAGTAAATGTGACAAGCGAGGAATGCATACAATTACATCAAAAGCTTTCTGCATTAAGTATCGCAAAACTACAAATTCTATTGGAAAAGACAATTGATTCACTCTTGTCCTTAGTTCAGATGAACCATAAGGAGATGCTTCGATATACCAAAGAAAAAGGAAAAGAAATTGCAAGAAGAGTGGAAAAAAGCTGTAAGCAAAATACACTATTTCAGATTTTTGTAGATTTTTCGAATGATAAGGAAGATGCACCAACTTATTTTGAAGGGGTAAAGCTCAACGAAGAGGAGCTACATGAAGTGATGAATGCACTTCATTCGATGCCATACCTTAGCAATAAGTTAGATTACGTACAAGCTAAGATTCATAACTTAGATGATTTTATACAGGTACTCGGGAATTGCTTTGCAGGAGAGGAATATGAACAAGTCTTTGCTTTGTTATTACCAAGCGAAAGAAAGCTTCTTTTGCTTCAAGCGCAAGCCTATGCCAATTTGTATCAAGATGAGAGCCTATTAAAAGAATGGGAACGATTACTTCTGGAATTAGAAGTAGAGAAGGAGAAAAAAGATGAGAGTAGGAATGGGATATGATGTTCATAAATTAGTGGAAGATCGAAAGCTTATCTTAGGTGGTGTGGATGTTCCATATGAAAAAGGATTGCTTGGGCATTCGGATGCCGATGTTTTAGTACATGCAATTATGGATGCATTATTAGGGGCAGCAGCTCTTGGAGATATTGGACGCCACTTTCCAGATACGGAGGAAAGATTTCGTGGTATTTCGAGTATGGAGTTGTTAGCACATGTGAAAGAGTTGATTGAACGTGAACACTATGTGATTGGTAATATCGATGCAACCATCATAGCACAACGACCAAAGCTTGCTTCCTTTATACCACAGATGGTGACTAATATCGCAAAGATGCTACAGATCGAAGAAAATCAAGTCAATATCAAAGCAACCACAGAGGAAGGGCTTGGATTTACAGGACATGGGGAGGGAATATCTTCCCAAGCAATCTGTGTATTAGATACGATTGCAGACTATTCTTACCGTGGTATGGATAATGTAGCATATACCTATGATCCATCAGAACCTACGGATAGAAACTGTTCTGGTTGTAGTGGATGCTGTAAAAATCGTTAGGAAATAGGTGGTATAGGTAAAAGCTATAATTCTAATTGACAAAATGAAGAAAGTTGCATAGAATATTTTATAAGACAATTAATACGAATCATTGAGAAAAGCGTTGAATGGAAAGAGTAGTCAGAACTAAGATTACAGAGAGAGAATGCCACCGGCTGTAAGCATTCTTAATTGGAAGTCTGATGAAGTGCCTCCAGGAGCTGATTTTGTGAACACAAGTAACAAAATCCGGTCACAGCCGTTATCTGTATAAGATTGCAGAATCATCTGTGAATTAGAGTGGAACCGCGAGTAACTTCGTCTCTTAAATAAGAGGCGGAGTTTTTTTTGTGTGTTAGGAATCTATAATACACATAAAATATGCTAGAATTAGGGCGTGGATTGCACAGAGGTGGAGAGCTTTCTAAGGGAAGTTCTCGGCATTATGAATGGAAGGAGGGAATCACGATGGGATTTTTCGGATATGCAAAGGAAGAGATGAAAGTAATACGTGAGCGTGATCCTGCGATTAAATCCAATTGGGAGGTTTTTTTATACCCTAGCTTTAAAGCATTGATAAGACACCGAATATCGCATAAACTATATAAAAATGGGCATTACTTTTTGGCCCGTTGGTATTCACAACGAACTACAAGAAAGACAGGCATTGAAATCCACCCAGGAGCAACGATTGGGAAAGGATTATTTATTGACCATGGTCATGGAGTTGTCATTGGTGAAACCGCAATTATTGGAGACAATGTAACCTTATACCAAGGTGTGACTCTTGGAGGAACTGGAAAAGAAAAAGGAAAGCGCCACCCAACGATAGGTGATAATGTTATGATTAGTGCGGGGGCAAAAGTGTTAGGATCCTTTACCGTTGGAGAGAATTCAAAGATAGGGGCTGGATCCGTCGTATTAAAGGAGGTCCCACCTAATTCAACTGTCGTTGGTGTACCAGGAAGAGTTATCAAGCGAGATAATATCAAGGTCCCAAGAGAGGAACTAGATCAAGTACATCTACCAGATCCTGTGAATTGTGATTTGGAATGTCTTCAAAAAGAGAATGAGAAGTTAAAAGGTCAAATTGCGGAGCTTTCCAAACGTTTGGAGCATTTAGAGAGTTTAGAAGAGAAAAACATGCACAATAATCGAACATAAAGTGTTTTGTGTGCGAAGCACACATTGTTCATTCCTAGGTAATATCATTTCCTACGTATGAACAATGCTCTAAAAACAAGGACCACACTGCGACAAGTCGCTTACGCAATTTGACGCAGGCATGTTCTTAGATAGAAACTGAAAGAAAAATAAAGAAATGGAGATAAGTAGGATGAAGATTTACAATACATTAACAAAATCAAAAGAAGAATTCGTACCAATTATAGATGGTAAAGTAAGCATGTATGTATGTGGACCAACCGTATACAATTACATTCATATCGGGAATGCAAGACCTTTGGTCGTGTTTGATACCGTACGTAAATATTTTGAATACAAGGGATATGATGTAAACTTTGTATCAAAC
The DNA here is from genome assembly GCA_023415655.1 of Bacillota bacterium. Taxonomy (GTDB): domain Bacteria; phylum Bacillota; class Clostridia; order Lachnospirales; family Lachnospiraceae; genus Lachnoclostridium. Next base: position 13,213 of record JAEZKD010000137.1, read on the forward strand.
TTTACGGATGTCGATGACAAAATCATTAAAAAGGCTTTAGAAGAAGGTGTTTCAGCGAAGGAGATTTCAGAACGTTATATTGAAGAATTTGAAAAGGATACGAAATCCTTAAATGTAAAGCCAGTAACCACTAGACCAAAGGCAACCGAAGAAATTGACGGAATGATTGAGATGATTCAAGATTTGATTGACAAAGGTCATGCCTATGAGAAGAATGGAACTGTTTACTTTAGAACAAGAAGCTTCCCAGAGTACGGGAAACTTAGTAAGAAAAACATTGATGATTTAGAAGCAGGAGCTCGTATTGCAGTTGCAGATGAGAAGGAAGACCCAATGGATTTCGTATTATGGAAACCAAAGAAGGATGGCGAGCCTTATTGGAGTGCTCCATGGTCTGATGGTAGACCAGGCTGGCATATTGAGTGTTCCGTAATGAGTAAAAAATACCTTGGAGAACAGATTGATATTCATGCTGGTGGAGAAGATTTGATCTTCCCTCACCATGAGAATGAAATAGCACAGACAGAATGCTGCACAGGAAAGG
>JAEZKD010000162.1 GCA_023415655.1 Bacillota bacterium
GTCAGCAGCTTTTCTACAACCTTTTTTAATTGCAATTGCAGCACCTACTACATAAGCCCAGCAAGCGTTTTCAAAACAGATTGGCTGGATGCCCTTTACCATGTCATGTACATTGAGGCCGGCATCTTTTGTAATCTGTTCAGCTTCTTCGATAGAAGCAATACCATAGCTGTTTAATACAGCGTTGATTTTATCAATTCTTCTTTCATATGATTCAAATAAAGCCATTGTATTGTGTCCTCCTTATATTATTCTTCTCTAGGGTCGATGATTTTAACGGCATCAGCTACACGGCCATACTGACCTTTTGCTTTTTCATATGCAGTGTTTGGATCATCACCTTTTTTGATGAAATCTGTCATCTTACCAAGACTTACGAACTGGTAACCAATGATCTGATTTTCTTCATCAAGAGCAATACCTGTTACATAGCCTTCAGCCATTTCAAGGTAACGAGGACCTTTCTTTAATGTACCATACATAGTACCAACCTGGCTTCTTAAACCTTTACCTAAATCTTCAAGACCAGCACCGATTGGAAGACCGCCTTCAGAGAAAGCACTCTGTGTTCTACCATAAGCAATCTGTAAGAATAATTCTCTCATAGCAGTATTGATAGCATCACAGACTAAGTCTGTGTTTAACGCTTCTAAAACAGTAAGACCTGGAAGAATTTCAGAAGCCATAGCTGCGGAATGAGTCATACCGGAGCAACCAATGGTTTCTACTAATGCTTCCTGGATAATACCTTCTTTTACGTTAAGTGTTAATTTACAGGCACCCTGCTGAGGAGCACACCAGCCTACACCGTGTGTTAAACCGGAGATATCGCTTACTTGTTTGCTCTGTACCCATTTTGCTTCTTCAGGGATTGGCGCAGCACCATGGTGGACACCCTGTGCTACAGGACACATTTTTTCTACTTCATGTGAATAAATCATGTTGAGACTCCTTTCAATCTTTCATTATCATTCTGACAATTTCATACAATTGCATGAAATTGTTACAACCAGTAAAACTGGGCGCACAAGAAAAAATCTCGTGCGAATAATCACGAGAGCAGTATGTATTAAAAAAAGCATAAAGTCTTTTGTAACACTGCATCCTACGTAAGTTATTTTCTTAACAAAGGAAGCCCCTAACAAAGGGCTCGTTTGCTTTCTCCATATTCTCTCATAAATTATTCATTTCGTCTAGTGCTTTTTTCTAAAAAATTATGAAATGAACTGTTAAGTTGAATGAAAAATTGCTTTCCTTTTTATTGTAAAATTGCTATCATAATAGGTAGAAAGTAGAAAGTGAGGTTTCTATGAATATATATGAGTACATAAGTCAAAAAAGGTTAGTTTTAGATGGAGCAATGGGAACATATTTTGCACATAAGGAAGGCTTAGAAAGTGCTGTTAGTGAATTGGCTTTGGAAACACAATCGGACAAAATCAAAGCAATTCATAAAGAATATATAGAAGCAGGTGCAACTTTATTAAAAACGAATACCTTTATGCTCAATCCGATTGCAACGAGACAGAGTATAGAAACTTTAAGACAATGGCAGCACATTGCATGCGAGATACTTCGTCAGGCTGTGAAGGAATCTGGGAAGACCGCATTTATTGCTGGAGATATTGGGCCAATCTATCAAGACATCGAAAGTACAGAAGAAGCAATCTTAGCCATGTATTATCAGATTATCGATGGATTCATAGAAGAACAAGTTGATGCAATATTATTTGAAACATTTACCAATGCTTTATATCTAGAGCAATTGAGTAAGTATATCAAGGAAAAAGCTCCGTCTATGTTTATTATCACTTCCTTTTGTTTGAATAAAAACGGTTATACAACACAAGGAATTAGTGCAAAGAAACTACTTGCAAAGCTATCAGCAGTCGATTCCATTGATTCGATAGGCTTTAACTGTGGTATTGGCTCAGGACATATGAATCAACTCTTAAAAACTCTTAAGCTTCCCAAGAGTAAATATATCATAGCTTCACCCAATGCTGGTTATCCAGAACAAATGCACAATCGCATGATATTTATGAATAATACAGTATTCTTTGCTGAGAATGCAAAGAGTATGTTGGAACAAGGGGTTGCAATCATAGGCTCTTGTTGCGGAACCAATCCAGCTTACACAAAAGAATTAGTGACACTAACAGATGAATTCGCACCTATTCAATTAGAAAAGGAGTCCTTTGTTGTTGAAGTAAGAGAGCTATCAGAAGATGCAAATGAGACAAAGAGTCAGCAACCCAATTCCTTTTTAGATCGACTGAATCGTGGGAAAAAAGTGATTGCTGTGGAACTAGATCCTCCTTATGATGCAAACGATGAACACATATTAACGTGTGCAGAGCAATTAAGAGAACAAGGAGTAGACCTAATCACACTCGCTGATTCACCTCGTGGTCGTAGTAGAATTGATTCCATTCTTATGTCAATCAAGTTAAATCGTGTCACCCAAATGGAGGTTATGCCTCATGTTTGCTGCCGTGATCGCAATATGGTTGCGATGCGTTCGTCCTTGTTAGGAGGTTATGTCAATGACATTCGTAATCTTCTCATCGTTACAGGAGATCCCCTTCCAGCAGAGAGTCGATTAACCATGTCTAATGTATTTGATTATAATTCGATTCGTCTGATGGAGTTTGTGCAAGAGATGAATGAAGAACATTTCCCGAACGACCCATTTATATATGGGGGAGCTTTAAATTATAGTGGAGCGAATGTGGATAAGATTGTAGAGCGTATGGAAAAGAAGTTAGATGCGGGTGCTTCTTACTTTTTAACACAACCTGTGTACAGTGAAGACGATATGGAACGTATTCAATTGCTTCGAAATCGCACACAAAGTAAGATTTTAATTGGCATTATGCCGTTTGTCAGCTGGAAGAATGCGAATTTTGTAAAGAATGAATTTGCGGGCATTCATGTTCCAGAGGAAATTGTAGCAAGATATCATAAAGATATGTCAAGAGAAGAAGCAGAGCAAGTAGGAGCTATTCTTGCAACTGAAATTATACAAAAAACGAAAGACATATGTGATGGTTATTATATGATGCTTCCATTTAATCGTGTTAGTATGATGGGAAAAATAGTTACCGTTTTCTAAGAGGAATAGGGAATAGTAATCACAAATATACGTGAGAAAGGAATGTCGCATGATGGCACTTAGAATAGAAGAACCTATCGTAAAGGCTGGGCAGAGAGCAATTGTGATAAGCGATATTCATGGCAATCTAGTTGCGTTTCAAAAGCTCTTAAAGAAGGTTCGTTTTACTCAAAAGGACGTTTTAATTCTACTTGGAGATTTGGTAGAAAAAGGAGAGAGTAGTTTAGCTTTATTGCAATATGTGATGGAGTTACAAAAAAGCCATACAGTGTACACGGTATGTGGAAATTGTGATGTAATTGCAATGGAAGTGTTAAGGGATGAAAGAAATAAGGAACTTTTGGGGTATATCTATACAAGAAAGCATACGCTTGTAGGGGAGATGTGTGAGGCAGTTGGAATTCCTATATCAAAGGATCTAGATATGCTTGGGGTTAAGAAGATTCTTCGTAAGGAGTTTGAAAAGGAGCTTGATTTCATAGCGAATATGCCACATATATTAAAAATCAATGAGTATACCTTTGCACATGCTGCAGTAACAGAGGGTGATTTATCCCAGATGAAACCATCTCAAGTAATGAAAGCTGATGCATTTATGGAACAAGGGTATCATTTTGAGCATTATCATGTGGTTGGGCATTGGCCAACGGTCTTATATAGCAAGACGATTCCAAATTGTAATCCACGAATCGATAAAGAGAATAAAATCATTAGCATTGATGGAGCCAATGTATTAAAGCGAGACGGACAGCTCAATGCCTTGATTATTCCAGATACAACAAAAGAAGAATTCACCTATACGTATGTTGACCTACTAAGAAAGGCAAAAGTATTAAATACACAGGAAGTGGGCGAGGGTTCTTTTTGTATTTCATGGCTAGATAGTAAGGTTGAGGTACTTAGAAAAGAGCGTGAGTTTACTTACTGCGAGCATATCTCTTCGGGGAATAAGATGTGGATCCCGAATAGTTATCTGTATCAAGAAAAAGGCGAATGGCATGTGGAGGATATTACAAATTATCAGCTACCACTGACTTTTGGTGATATTGTATCAGTGACAGAAGATACAAATCGCGGTTATCTTGTGAAGAAGGATGGAATCTGTGGGTGGTATTACGGTATGCTTGAGTATGTACCTGAGATTGAGGAGTAATTTAGAGTCATCTTAGAATAAATGTTAGGAGTAGCATAAATGACAAAACAAGAATTTCAGCAATTAATTAAAAATAAAATTGTGATATTGGATGGTGCAACTGGGAGTATGCTTCAAAAAGCTGGCATGCAATCTGGAGTTTGTCCTGAAACCTGGATTCTAGAACATCCAGAGGTTTTAATTAAGCTACAGTATGAATATTGCAAAGCTGGATCTGACATTGTATATGCTCCGACCTTTACAAGCAATCGCGTTAAATTAAAGGAATATGGATTAGAAGAACAGCTTGATAGTGTGAATCACTCCTTGGTGGCACTTTCCAAAGAGGCAGTTCGTAGATATCAAGAGGAAGAAAATCGACCAATATATATTGCTGGTGATTTGACAATGACGGGAGAACAATTAACTCCTTATGGAAGTATGACATTTGAAGAGTTAGTTGATATCTATAAGGAGCAGATTCGTTCCCTTGTGAAGGCAAACGTAGATCTCTTAGTTATTGAAACCATGCTAAGCCTACAAGAATGTCGTGCAGCAGTGATTGCTGCGAAGGAAACCTGTGAGTTACCGATTATGGTATCCTTAACATTTCAAGAAGATGGTCGTACATTATTTGGTACAGATCCAAAGACTGCAGTGATTGTACTACAAAGTCTTTCAGTGGATGCGATTGGTGTGAATTGCTCCGTTGGACCAAAGAAGATGTGTGAGGTATTGCAAAGAATGAAGCCTTATGCCAAGGTTCCATTGATTGCAAAGCCAAACGCTGGGTTACCGCAATTAATCGACGAACAAACAGTATTCTCCTTGGAAGAAGAGGAGTTTGCAAACGAGTGCAAACACTTTTTTGAACTTGGTATTCAGATGATTGGGGGCTGTTGTGGAACCACTCCAGAACATATCAGTAAGCTTGCTAAGATGGCACAGCAATACTCAATACCAGTTGTGAACCAACCAAAGTTTCGGGCTTTGACTACCGAGCGAAGAACCGTTGAGCTATCGCTTAATGGGCCATTTCTGGTGGTAGGAGAGAGAATCAATCCTACAGGTAAGAAAGCATTGCAAGCGGAACTGAAAGAAGGTAAACTAGACCTGGTTTGTGAGATGGCAAATGAGCAGGTGGAAGCTGGTGCAGATATTTTAGATATTAATATGGGGATGAATGGAATTGATGAGAAGGAAATGATGCTAAACGTGATGAGAGAAGTACTTCCATTGGTGGATACTCCTTTGAGCATTGATTCTAGCCATATAAGTGTAATCGAAGCTGCACTTCGAGAATATCCTGGTAGAGCACTGATTAACTCCATCTCCTTAGAACAAGAAAAGTTTGAAAAGCTCTTACCAATTGCGAAAAAGTATGGAGCGATGTTTATTCTTCTTCCCTTATCTGACGCTGGTCTTCCAAAAGATATTGAGGAGAAAAAACAAATCATTCATACCATTCTAGAACGAGCATTATCCTTAGGAATGGAGAAGGAAGATATCATCGTTGATGGGTTAGTCAATACCATTGGTGCCAATAAACAAGCCTCTCTTCAAACAATTGAGACAATTCGCTATTGCAAAGAAGAGCTTTCTCTTGGTACAATTGTTGGGTTGTCAAATATCTCATTTGGTTTACCAGAACGACAATTTGTAAACAGCACCTTTTTGGCATTTGCGATTCAAGCAGGTCTAACCATGGCAATTGCCAATCCATCTCAGGATCTGTTAATGAATACTGCCTACGCAGCAGATCTTCTAAGCAATAAGGAAGGTGCAGATATTCGATACATTCAGCGTGTTACAACAAGAACAGTGAATATTACGAATAAACAAGCATTAGCACCAAAACCAGTAGAAAAAAAACTTGAAGCTACAGAAGCTACAGTCATCTATGAAACTGTACTGAAGGGGAACAAACGAGTAATATTAGCACAGGTGGAGGAAGAGCTAAAAAACCATACGAGTGCATCGACCATCTTAAATACGATGCTAATTCCAGCGATTACTGAAGTGGGCAATCGCTTTGATTCTGGTCAATATTTTCTTCCACAGCTGATCGCTTCTGCAGAAACGATGAAAACAGCAATTGACCGTTTAGAGCCATTACTTCAAGAGAATAATCAAGGAAAGAGTTCAGGTACAATCGTGATTGCTACAGTTGCAGGTGATATTCATGACATTGGTAAGAATCTCGTTGCTTTGATGTTAAAGAATTATGGGTATCGTGTCATTGATCTTGGGAAAGATGTGGATTCAGAGCTTATCATAAAAGAAGCTCAAAAATGTGATGCGGATATCATCGCATTATCAGCTTTGATGACGACTACAATGCTTGAAATGAAAAAAGTTGTCAAGCTTCGTAATGAAGTTGGTTTACGAGCGAAAGTGATGGTTGGCGGTGCGGTTATCACACAAAGCTACTGTGAAGAAATTGGAGCAGATGGCTATTCTAAGGATGCACAAGAAGCTGTGGTACTTGTAAAACGGCTGATGGGATTGATGGGTAAATAGATTGAGATAAAACCGCAAATAAACATTGAATGTCCGCAGCAGCGGTTGGTAAATGGGGGCGAGAATGAGATTAAATAAGTCGAATACAAAGAAAATAATGTTTTTGATTACATTTACGGTTTTACTTCTTGTTGGAGTATGGCGTTTAGATGTACTTATTAATACTGCTTTTTGGATCATTAATATCCTACAACCATTCATTGTAGGAGGGTGTATTGCATTTATATTAGGCCTTCCGATGAAGATGTTTGAACAAATCCTATTTCGTAAAGGAAAAACAAAGAATAAAATCTTAAAAGGACTTAGCCGACCGATTAGTATTTTGTTAAGTATTGTATTCGTTGTTGGAATTATCTTTTTTGTATTCTTTATCATCGTTCCAGAAGTTGGTAATACCATTGCATTACTTGTTCATAACATACCAGATTACGTAGACAATATAAGCAAACTCGTAACGAAATTATTAAATGACTATCCTCAAATTCAAGAATATATCAGTGGTGTAGCTTTCGACTGGCAAAAAGTTAGTGATTCTTTACTGAATGTATCCTCCTCATTGGCAGATGGATTCTTTAGTTCAGCATCCTCAATCTTGAGTGGAATTGTAAGTACGATCACTACGTTTATCATTGGTTTTGTCTTTGCAATCTATTTACTTGCATATAAAGAAAAGCTATCGGTACAAATCAAGAAACTATTATATGGTTATTTACCTAGAAAGCGAGCAGAGCGTATTCTTAAGGTCGCAAGTCTAGCGAATAAGACATTTGCAAGTTATGTTTCAGGTCAGTGTGTGGAAGCAGTAATTTTGGGTACTATGTTCTTTATCACATTATCCATCCTACGTTTTCCTTATCCATTATTAATTGGAGTTTTAGTTGCTTTTACTGCACTGATTCCAATTTTAGGAGCTTATATCGGATCGGTAATCTCAGCGTTTTTGATTTTAATGGTGAATCCGATACAAGCGCTTTGGTTTATCGTTATTTTATTAGTACTTCAGCAAATTGAAGGGAATTTTATTTATCCTCATGTCGTAGGTGGATCGGTTGGGTTACCATCCTTATGGGTGTTATTTGCAGTAACCGTTGGTGGAAGTCTGATGGGGATTGTTGGAATGATTATCTTTATACCAATACTTTCAGTCATATATACCTTACTTAGAGAAAATGTCAATCTACGTTTGATGATACGAAGAATACCAGAAGAAAAGTGGAAACAAATAGATTAGTATCGCAAGAAGTAAAAAGGAGATGCTAAATGGAATTAAATAAAAGGAATATGAGAAAAATAAAGCAATTAATCATTTTTACGGTGATATTGTTTGTTGGCCTATTAAACTTAGATGTTATTATTAGCACAATGAATTGGCTGTTTGGGATATTAATGCCATTTATTATTGGCTGTGCCATTGCGTTTATCATTAGTGTGCCAATGCGACTTTTTGAAGAAAAGCTGTTTCTTAAGGGAAAGTCCAATCATAAGATCTTGGCAAAAATTCGAAGGCCATTGAGCATCTTATTGAGTTTAATTACTATTATAGGGTTGATTTTTATTGTTATCTTTTTGATTGCACCTGAATTAAGCGATACAGTTGCTAATTTGTTTGAAACTATCCCTAATTTTTTTGAAAAGACAGAGGGTTGGGTCAAAGATTTAGAGCAGAAGTATCCTGAGATTGCAAAGTACCTTAGTGAATATGAGTTGGATTGGGAGAAACTTAGTACCACAGTAATGAATCTGGCAGAATCAGTAGGTACAGGATTGTTTAATTCTACCTTTACTTTTATCGGATCCATTGTAAATACACTTGCAAACTTAGTAATTGGCTTGGTATTTGCGATTTATATCTTAGCAAACAAAGAAAATCTGGCACAACAGGGAAAGAAAATTCTCTATGGTTATCTATCGATAGAACGTGCAGATCGCATTGTGTCAGTACTTAAGCTTACGCACACCTCCTTTTCAAACTTTATCTCTGGTCAGTGTGTAGAAGCAGTCATTGAAGGATGTGTGTTCTTCCTTGTATTAAGTATCTTTAATTTTGATTATGCTTTATTAATTGGTGTGCTCACTGGATTTATGGCTCTAATACCGATATTTGGTGCTTTCATTGGAGCTGCAATTGGATTTCTATTATTATTTATGGCAAGTCCAGCACAAGGCTTTTGGTTTATTCTAATCTTCATCGTGATCCAACAGATAGAAAGTAATTTGCTCTACCCATATATCGTTGGTGGCTCCATTGGGCTTCCTTCCATCTGGGTTTTATTCGGCGTAAGTGTGGGTGGTAGTTTACTTGGACTTGTTGGTATGCTGGTATTTATACCTTTATGTTCAGTATTTTATGTATTATTACGTGACGCAGTACATGTCCGACTAAAAACAAGAAACATTCCAAAAGAAAAGTATGAGGATCCATATCAACTTCCCTTAGCGAACCAACATAAGGATACCTCAGAACATGCTGTAAAAGAAGAAATGGAACCAGAAGTAGAGGAAATTGTAGAAGATGCTGTTGAACAAGAAGCTAAGGAAGTTGCAAATGTAGAGATTAAGTTAGAGAAAGAGGAAGAAGATAACATAAAAAAGAAAAAATGATACGAAAGTCGGAGTTATTAATGAAAAAAAGTAGCCGATAGTTATCATAGTATCGTGTTGCAATCATATTGTTATAGTGATAAAATGACAAAAAGCTACTAATTGAAAAGGACAAAAAACGAACCGTAGAGAAACTACAAACATACGTAATAAGAATCCAAATGGGATGAAACGGGGTGTAAGCTTTGGCAGATATTGATTATGATTTAACTTATGAGGATTTTAATCCAACAGTTTTCTTTGCAAGTAAAATGCGTATGACAAGGCAAACCTCTTATCATGCACATAGTGACTTTACCGAGTTGACATTTATCTTATCAGGCAAGAGTAAGTATCGTATTGATGATGAATACTACGAAGTAAAAGCTGGGGATATGATCATATGCAATCCAGGGGTATTTCATCAAAATGTCATGATTGAAGGAGAAGAACCTGCAGTCGAATTTTGTACTGGATTTCGTGATTATCAATTTAAGGATATGCCACACAATACAATTGCACTTGGTAAGAATGGTCATGTCGTACGATTAAGTGCATCGACAAAGAGAGAGATTTCTCGCTTGTGCTATGATATGCTTGCAGAGAATGAAGATAATCAGGTTGGGAAATATTTTATGCTAAAAGCGCAACTAATTCAGATGATTATGTTGTTAATGCGTGAAAGCATGGAATCACCAGTAGTAACACAAAAAGGGTGCAATTTTGAAACCTATAGTAAAAGCTATGCGGTGAAACGCATTATTAATTATCTCATGGAGAATTACGAACATAAAATTTCATTGGATCAGATTGCACATAATATGTATCTGAGCCCAGTTTACATCTCAAAGATATTTAAGGAGGAAACAGGCGAATCTCCAATCAATTATTTGATTAAGATTCGTTTGGAAAAAGCAAAAGAAATACTAGAACAGCGTAGTGGTGGTAGTATCAAAAGTATCGCGAACGAAATCGGATATGACGATGTATATCATTTTAGTAAACTGTTCAAAAAATACTATGGAATGTCGCCACAGCATTATAGGAAAACACTCAGTTAATAGAAAGGGCAGGGAAATACCATGAATTTGTATGAAGCTATGTTTGTGAGAAAATCAGTAAGAGATTATCATATGGAGGAATTAGATGATCTAACACTAAACCATATCAATGGTTATCTTGCACAACTGAAGCCATACAAAAGTAGCATTGCGTATGACATTCGTGTGATAGAAAGTGCAAAAGAAGAAGAAACACTCAAAGGATTTTTCCATGTGAAGGCACCGTATTATCTTGTGTTTTCTTCTGAACTTAAGAGTGATTATCTAATCAATGCAGGTTTTCTATTACATCAGATGGCCCTTTATCTCACGGCTAGAGGAATCGGTTGCTGCTACCAAGGTGGGGTTCATCCAACTCCAGAACTTAGAGACCAACTGCCTTATGACTTTGTCATTGCCCTAGCATTTGGAAAATCTCCAAAAAGTATATATCGACCAGCGAATAAAGCGAGACGTTTAGATGAAGATAGCCTAGTAGTCTATAAAGAGGAAATCGATGAGAATATAAAGAATATCATACACGCAGCAGTGTTAGCACCTTCCTCATTGAATAATCAACCATGGCGCTTTGTTGTATATCGCAATCGAATTCACCTGTTTTGTAAAAAGTCACGTTTCTTTACGAGTGTGTTAAGTGATGCAAAGCTCATTGATATGGGTGTAGTGATTGCAAGTATCTTTCAAGCAGCAGATGAGATGTGGATGGATGCCAGCATCACAAAATCGGAAGCTTATACTAATAAAGAATTAAAGAATACCGAATACATTACAACAATCATGTTAAAGGATAAGGTATTTTAAACAAGATGAGCCAGCAAGCTGTCTCACTTGTCATGAATAAAACAGCTATTGTCATTTCAATTCTTGAATTACATGAGGTGAATTGTATGACAATAGCTGTTATTTTGGGTACAATATATAAAAAACAAAAAACTTTAAAAATTCTATTGACAAAATCTTTCCCCTGTTGTATACTAATCATGTGCTTGAGAGAGCACAACAATCAATAACATGCACGAGTGGCTCAGTGGTGGAGTATCGCCTTGCCAAGGCGAGGGTCGCGGGTTCGAATCCCGTCTCGTGCTTAATAAATTAGAGGAGAAAACCTAGATATTATCTGTGTTTTCTCTTTTTTTCTTGCCTATAATCATGTGTGCAGATGTGTGCAACATCCTTTTACGTGCTCAACTGGTTATAAGGCTTTGTTCATGTAGGAACGGTTTTGTTC
>JAEZKD010000166.1 GCA_023415655.1 Bacillota bacterium
ATGTAATCCTGAACGGCACGTACACCCTTAATCTTTAAGATATCATGAGGATTAACGCTACCTTCTGTTAACTCATCACCAGCTTCGATGATCTGTCCATCGATTACCTTGATTCTAGAATCGTAAGGAATTAAATATGCCTTAGATTCTAATGTTTCACTATTCGTACGTGTTACGATAACTTCACGTTTTTTCTTTGTATCTTTGATTGTTACAGTACCACCAAATTCTGCAATAATTGCAAGTCCCTTTGGCTTTCTTGCCTCGAAAAGTTCTTCGACACGAGGAAGACCCTGTGTGATATCATCACCCGCTACACCACCAGTATGGAAGGTACGCATTGTTAACTGTGTACCTGGCTCACCGATGGACTGAGCAGCAATAATACCTACTGCTTCACCAACCTGAACGGCATCACCAGAAGCCATGTTAGCACCGTAGCACTTAGCACACACACCAATGTGGGAACGACAGCTTAATACAGTTCTAATCTTAATGGTAGCATTGATACCTTCTTCTTGGAATGCTTTTGTTGCCACAATTCTTGCTGCACGTTTCGGAGTAATCATATGATTCTTCTTAACGATTACTTCTCCGTTATCATCTACAATTGTTTCACAAGCATAACGACCTGTAATTCTGTCTTCCAAGCTTTCAATCACTTCTCTACCATCAGAGAAGGCTTTGATTACCATACCTGGAATCTCAGCTGCACCTTCACAACAATCTACTTCACGGATAATTAAATCCTGAGATACGTCTACAAGACGACGAGTCAAGTAACCGGAATCGGCTGTACGCAACGCAGTATCGGAAAGACCTTTACGTGCACCATGTGCGGAGATGAAGTACTCAAGTACGTCAAGACCTTCACGGAAGTTCGCCTTAATTGGCAACTCGATTGTCTTACCTGATGTATCTGCCATCAAACCACGCATACCAGCTAACTGCTTAATCTGCTTATCAGAACCACGGGCACCGGAGTCCGCCATCATGAAGATGTTGTTATATTTATCAAGACCACCAAGAAGTGCCTTTGTAATTGCATCATCGGCTTCCTTCCAGGTTTCAATAACTGCTTTGTAACGTTCTTCTTCTGTCATAAGACCACGTCTGTGATTCTTAGCGATTTCTTCTACTGTCTTTTCTGCTTCTTCAAGAATTGTCTTCTTTTCTTCAGGGACAGTCATATCAGAAATTGATACGGTCATCGCTGCACGTGTAGAGAACTTATAACCTAAGGACTTGATTGCATCAAGAGTTTCTGCAGTGCCAGTTGCACCTTGAATATTAATGCATTTCTCAAGAATTTTCTTTAACTGTTTCTTACCTACATGGAAGTCTACTTCAAGCTTTAAGAAATTATCTGGATTTGAACGATCTACAAAACCTAAATCCTGAGAGATAATTTCGTTGAAGATGAAACGACCAACGGTAGATTCAATAATTCTACTTTCAACTACGCCTTCAGCATTCTTACCATAACGACGAACTTTGATCATGGCATGAAGTGAGATTGCACCATTTTCATATGCTAAGATTGCTTCGTTCACACTCTTAAAGAACTTACCTTCGCCCAAATCTCCTGGTTTCTGTAACGTTAAGTAATAGATACCAAGGACCATATCCTGAGAAGGTACCGCAACTGGACCACCATCGGAAGGCTTTAATAAGTTGTTTGGTGATAATAAAAGGAATCGACACTCAGCCTGTGCTTCTACACTTAATGGTAAATGCACCGCCATCTGGTCACCATCGAAGTCAGCGTTGAACGCTGTACATACGAGTGGATGAAGTTTAATCGCCTTACCTTCTACTAATACAGGCTCGAATGCCTGAATACCAAGTCTATGAAGAGTAGGTGCACGGTTTAACATTACAGGATGTTCACGAATAACCTCTTCGAGGATATCCCAAACTTCTGGCTGTAATCTTTCTACCATCTTCTTAGCAGATTTGATGTTATGAGCAGTTCCCTTTGCAACTAATTCTTTCATTACGAAAGGTTTAAAGAGCTCAATTGCCATCTCCTTTGGAAGACCACACTGATAGATCTTTAATTCTGGTCCAACTACGATAACCGAACGTCCAGAGTAGTCAACACGTTTACCAAGTAAGTTCTGACGGAAACGACCTTGCTTACCTTTTAACATATCAGATAAGGATTTTAATGGACGATTACCAGGGCCAGTTACTGGTCTACCTCTTCTACCATTATCAATTAATGCATCTACTGCTTCCTGTAACATTCTCTTTTCATTACGAACGATAATGTCTGGAGCGCCTAATTCAAGAAGTCTCTTCAAACGATTGTTACGATTGATGATTCTTCTGTATAAATCATTCATGTCAGAAGTCGCAAAACGGCCACCGTCTAACTGTACCATCGGACGTAAATCTGGTGGAATTACAGGTACTACCGTTAAGATCATCCATTCTGGTTTGTTGTGAGACTCACGGAATGCTTCTACAACTTCAAGTCTTTTAATAATTCTTGCTCGCTTTTGACCTGTGGATTCCTTTAAGCCACGCTTTAACTCTTTGGATTCCTTCTCAAGATCAATTGCCTGAAGTAATTCCATAATTGCTTCTGCACCCATACCAACTCTAAAGTTGTCACCGTACTTGTCATAAGCTTCACGGAATTCTTTTTCATTTAGCACCTGTTTGTACTGAAGATCGGTTTTCCCTTTATCAAGTACAATATAGGATGCAAAGTATAATACTTTTTCAAGTGTTCTAGGAGAAAGGTCTAAAATTAGACCCATTCTACTAGGAATACCTTTAAAGTACCAGATATGAGATACCGGTGCAGCTAGCTCGATGTGACCCATACGTTCACGACGAACACTTGCTTTGGTTACCTCAACACCACATCTATCACAAACAACGCCTTTATAGCGAATTTTCTTATACTTACCACAATGACACTCCCAGTCCTTGTTTGGTCCAAAAATCTTTTCACAGAATAGACCATCTTTTTCTGGCTTTAGTGTTCTATAGTTGATTGTTTCAGGTTTTCTAACTTCGCCTCTTGACCATTCTCTGATCTTTTCCGGTGAAGCCAAACCAATCTTTATCGCATCATACGTAATTTCTTTGACGCTATCATTTATCATCTCTGTTGACATGTGTTGGCTCTCCCTTCAACTATTCTTGGAAATCATCTGAATCCGGATCGCTAAAATCCATTACGCTTTCATCTTCTTCAAATACATCGAATGCATCGCCTTCGTCATCTGGTGTTACTTCACGATAACCTGCATCTTCAAAGCTTTCTTCATATTTGAAACTATCTTCTTCAATATACTGCGTAAATTCTGTATCGCCGTAATCAATGTTTTCTGTCATCTTCACTTCACGGCCTTGTTCATCAAGAACAGTTACATCAAGCGCGAGTGACTGAAGTTCCTTAAGAAGAACCTTAAATGATTCTGGAATACCAGGCTCACTAATGTTATCTCCTTTAATGATTGCTTCATAAGTCTTAACACGACCAGTAACATCATCGGATTTGACAGTTAAGATTTCCTGAAGAATATGAGCAGCGCCATAAGCCTCAAGAGCCCACACTTCCATCTCACCGAATCTCTGCCCACCGAACTGAGCTTTACCACCAAGTGGCTGCTGAGTTACTAAGGAGTAAGGACCAGTGGAACGTGCATGAATCTTATCATCTACTAAGTGGTGAAGTTTTAGGTAGTGCATGAATCCGACAGTAACTGCACCATCGAAGTATTCCCCTGTTCTACCATCACGAAGACGAACCTTACCATCACGGTTAATAGGAACACCCTCCCACTGTTTTCTATAATCCTGATTATTTACTAGGTAATCCATTAAATCAGGATCTAAAGTATCTTTATACTTAGCTTCAAATTCATCCAATGGACTATTCACGTAATCGTTTGCCAACTCTAACGTATCCATGATGTCATACTCGTTAGCACCATCGAATACTGGAGTCGATACGTTAAATCCAAGAACCTTACTTGCTAAACTTAAGTGAATTTCAAGTACCTGACCGATATTCATACGGGAAGGTACACCTAATGGATTAAGAACGATATCAAGTGGACGTCCGTTTGGTAAGAATGGCATATCTTCTACTGGTAATACACGAGAAACAACACCCTTGTTACCATGTCGACCAGCCATCTTATCGCCGACCTGAATCTTTCTCTTTTGAGCAATGTAAACGCGTACTGTCTGATTTACAC
This sequence comes from Bacillota bacterium, assembly GCA_023415655.1. Lineage (GTDB taxonomy): Bacteria > Bacillota > Clostridia > Lachnospirales > Lachnospiraceae > Lachnoclostridium. The sequence continues at coordinate 4,221 of JAEZKD010000166.1, forward strand.
CAGGACTTAACTCGTCACCATTCTCTCTTGTAAACACTTTTGCATCTACGATGATACCATATTCTCCATGAGGTACACGTAAGGAAGTATCACGAACTTCTCTTGCTTTCTCTCCGAAGATGGCACGAAGTAATCTTTCTTCTGCTGTTAATTCAGTTTCACCCTTTGGTGTTACCTTACCAACTAAGATATCTCCGGCACGTACTTCAGCACCGATACGGATAATACCTCTTTCATCAAGATCCTTTAATGCATCATCACCAACACCTGGAACATCACGAGTGATCTCTTCTGGTCCAAGTTTCGTATCACGGGATTCTGCTTCGTATTCTTCAATATGAACGGAAGTATATACATCTTCCTGAACTAATCTTTCACTTAATAAAACCGCATCCTCGTAGTTATAACCTTCCCAAGTCATAAATCCGATCAATGGGTTTTTACCAAGAGCTAATTCGCCCTTGCTTGTGGATGGACCATCGGCAATTACTTCACCAGCTTCTACATGGTCACCCTTAACAACGATTGGTCTCTGATTGATGCAAGTACCTTGGTTACTTCTAGAGAATTTCACTAGACGGTAAGAATCCTTGGTTCCATCATCATTCTTGATTACGATTTCACGGCTTGTAGAACGTTCAATCGTACCAGCTTTCTTTGCAACTACACATACACCAGAGTCAACTGCTGTTTTTAATTCCATACCAGTACCAACTACTGGAGCTTCTGTAAATAACAATGGAACGGCCTGACGCTGCATGTTAGATCCCATCAGCGCACGGTTCGCATCGTCGTTTTGTAAGAATGGAATCATCGCTGTCGCTACAGAGAATACCATCTTAGGAGATACGTCCATTAAGTCGATCTTTTGTTTCTGGTAAGAAGATGTCTCTTCACGGTAACGTCCAGAAACATTTGAGTTAACAAAATGTCCTTCTGCATCTAATGGCTCATTCGCCTGAGCTACAATGTATTTGTCTTCTTCGTCTGCTGTTAAATATACAACTTCATCGGTTACTTTTGGATTCTGTGGATTGGACTTATCTACTTTACGGTAAGGAGCTTCAACGAAGCCATACTGATTAATTCTTGCATAAGATGCTAAGGAGTTGATAAGACCGATGTTAGGACCTTCAGGAGTCTCGATTGGACACATTCTTCCGTAATGGGAATAGTGAACATCTCGAACCTCGAATCCGGCTCTATCACGGCTCAAACCACCTGGTCCAAGTGCGGAGAGACGTCTCTTATGAGTTAACTCACCAAGAGGGTTGTTCTGATCCATAAACTGAGACAACTGAGAACTTCCGAAGAATTCTTTCACAGCTGCAGTTACAGGCTTGATATTGATTAAGGATTGTGGACTAATGCCTTCTAAATCCTGAGTTGTCATTCTTTCACGAACAACACGTTCCATCCTGGATAAACCGATTCTGTACTGGTTCTGTAATAACTCACCAACCGCACGAATACGACGATTTCCCAAATGGTCGATATCGTCTGCATTACCAACACCATATTCAATATGCATGTTATAGTTAACGGATGCAAAGATATCATCTACTGTAATGTGCTTTGGAATTAAGTCAGTGATGTGCTTTCTAACTGCATCTTTGATCTCTTCCTCTGTTTCACAAGAGTCTAAGATTGTACGAAGTGCAGGATAATAAACATCCTCTGTGATTCCAAGCTCTTCTTTATCTAATTCAACATATTCATTGAAATCTACCATTAAGTTAGAAAGAATCTTAATGTTTCTTTCTTCACCCTGAATCCAAATTGCCTTAACTGCCTTGTTTTGGATACGAATCGCTAGACTTTCGCTGATTAAGTCACCAGCTTCAGCAATAATTTCACCAGTTGCTTCATCTACCACTGCTTCTGCAAGATGGAAACCAACAACACGGTTCTTTAATGCTAACTTTTTATTAAACTTATAGCGTCCAACCTTTGCAAGATCATATCTTCTTGCATCAAAGAACATAGAATTAATTAAAGATTCCGCACTTTCTACGCTCAAAGGCTCACCTGGACGAAGTTTTTTATATAATTCAAGAAGACCATCCTGATAATTATCAGAAGGATCCTTTGTAAAGCTTGCAAGGATTTTAGGTTCTTCACCAAACATATCAATAATTTCTGCATTCGTACCAAGGCCAAGTGCACGAAGTAATACAGTGATTGGAACCTTTCTATTACGATCTACACGTACATAAAACACATCGTTCGAATCTGTTTCGTATTCTAACCAAGCACCACGGTTTGGTATCACTGTACATGCATGCAAAGTCTTACCGATCTTGTCATGTGTGATTGCATAATAAATTCCAGGGGAACGTACTAATTGGCTAACGATTACACGCTCTGCACCGTTAATTACAAAGGTACCCGTCTCAGTCATTAATGGCAAATCACCCATGAAGATATCATGTTCATTGATTTCATCGTTTTCTTTGTTACGAAGTCGAACTTTTACTTTCAACGGAGCCGCATAAGTTGCATCTCTTTCCTTGCACTCTTCAATCGTATACTTGACATCATCTTCGCATAGCTGGAAGCTAACGAACTCAAGGCTAAGATGGTCACTGTAATCTTCGATTGGCGAAATATCATCGAACACTTCGTTAAGACCTTCCTCCAAAAACCACTTGTAGGAATCTTTCTGAACTTCAATGAGATTTGGCATTTCAAGTACTTCTTTTTGCTTTGAATAGCTCATTCTTACGCCTTTTCCAATCTTAATAGGACGTATTCTGTTTTTATCCATTGACGTTTTCACCCCTTGAAATTTTTTTCTTTTTATATAATCGAATACTACCTTCTGTTTCTTACTTCTCTCACTTCTTCGGTAATACTCGTAGCCTTGCTTGCAAGGCGTACCATTATTCTGGTATGCACATAAATAATAAAGCCCACAAAATGTAGGAATTTCCTGTGTTCTCATAAGCACATCTTGTGTTTTTGTGAAACATTCATATAAATTTCTTCAAAAACAGTTTGCATTTTTAACTTTATGTGTTATAATAGATACAAATGGGCATATCGAACCACAATAGTGCACATTTCATATTATCACATAGAAGTCAAGCTGTCAATACTAAATTGTACAGCTTTTTTATATTTTTCGCGTAGTACACCACTATTATATAAGTGTGTCCTATTATTTGGGAATGTATACACAATTTTACCGTTGGGATTCTAGGAAGGGAGGATTCACGATGTCAAAATCAAAAACGACGATGAAAGATATTGCCAAAGCTTGTGGCGTATCCTTGGCCACGGTCTCTTATGTTATTAACAACTCGGAAAAAGAGGTCATACGACATGAGACTCGAATTAAAGTTCTTGAAATGGCACGAAAATTGAACTACATACCAAATCACTGCAGAGAATCTGCTCATATTAAAAGTAATCTTGTCGGCATTATTATCAACTGGAACAAAAGAAACTGTCCGAGTAAGAAGATGATTTATTATGATCTTGCAGTAGAATTACAACGATGTTTAAGTGATCTTGGATTCGATACGATTGTTGCAACTACTAAGACCTTTGAAGAGGATGCTGATATTATCTCCAAGCGTTCCTTGGATGCAGTATTTATTATCGATATTAGTACTCCTAAGGTTCGACAGGTTACAAACAAGTACTACGTGCCAATTATATTCTTAGATTGTGAAATCAATGATGCTCTGTTCTATAAGGTATATCCGAACTATCCTGTAGTTATCTCAGAGGCAAAAAAAATCCTCGCAGAGCCATACCCCTTCTTAATTATGGAGGATATTCTAAACGATGAACTAAAGGACTTAATTACAAGTCATTTTCATGAAGAGGATGTATTTATCAATACACCAGACAACGATTTGAGAGCCTTCCTTAAAGAGCATAAACATCAAAAGGGAATTGTGTTAGGAGAAATCTTAGGATTAGAGGTGGAACGTTACATACCAAATGACCAGCTTGTTGTCATTACTGCGATTGAGAATAGCCGTCTTTTACTACCGGATACAAAGACCATTACTATGAGCAATCGAACCAAAGCAAAAGCTGCTGTGAATATTATGCAACGTTTATTAAGATTAGAATACGATTGTTGCCCAGGCAATAAATTATTATTAAATCCATAAAGCGAAATTCATAAGTTAACTAACTTTCGCATTCAATCAAAAAAAGGGGCTGTAGGGAAATTAGACTTTACATCTTGCTAATTTAAGAATCTTGCAAGCTGCAAAAATCGAAAGTCCCAACAGCCCCTTTGTTTATTTAATTAGGGGATAGATAAAAGATTTAACTACTTACTAGCTTTTTTACGCACTACCACTACAACTGCACCAATCACAACCACAGCTCCTGCTGCAATCGCAATCCATACCCAAACAGGTGTGGATGAGTCTTTTGCTGCAGGCCCTTCTGGCCAACCAGCCTGTGCTTCGGTATATAGCTTAACATTAGCGCCTCCACCGATGCCGGAATCATTCAATGTCTCACCATCAGAAGCAGTAAACCAATAGGTTGCTCCTGGAGTAATATCTGAAATATCTGCAGTCTGATTTCCTGAACCACTTGCACCAGAGTTAAATAGAATACAGAAATTCTGATCCGCTACTACTTCAAAAGACCACCATCCATTTCCCACATCCGTCATAGCATCTCCTGGCCATCCATTAGCAACAAGCTGATCTGTTGTCTTTAAATCCCAAGCCCATACATTAACTTGTTCCCAGCCATCTGTATTGTAATAATAAACCTTAGTCTTTGTGGTACCCTCTGCTCTTGCGATGGAAGGTGCTGCTACTAATAATAACATTGCCATCGTCATCATACATGCGAATAGTTTTTTGCTCATTTTCTTCATAACTTTCTCCTCTCACTTTAGATAATATGCACTTTCAGGTTCCAAATAAGCTCCTATCATGCCATCCCGAATCAAATCATAGCGAGCCTTTACTGCAGATGGTATCGGCAGCGATTGGTTCGTCGGATTGATCACAACATAGATGCTCTCATCCTCATAAGTACGCTTTGCAATAAAGATATCTTCTGTACTGTAAAAGGCAATATTCCCGTGTAAAAGCGCCTTTTGCGTCCTTCTTAATAGAATCAATCTCTTAAAGTAACTAAGAAGTGACTGATTCCATTTTGTCTGATCCCATGGGAAGCCCACACGACATCCTGGATCATAGCCTCCGGTTAGGCCAAGCTCGGTCCCATAAAAGATACATGGAACACCAACATAGCCATATAAAAAGGCTGCAGCATTACGAAGCTTTTTCTCATCTTCTCCTGCGAGGTATAAAAATCGTTCGGTATCATGACTGTCCAATAGATTAAACATCTGATGATTCACCGTATCTGAATAAGACATCAATAGAGTCGATAACTGATTCGTGAACTCTTGACAGCTTAGCTTACCTTTTGCAAAAAAGCTGGTGGTACGAAAGGTTAATCCATAATTCATTACGGAGTCGAATTGATCCCCTTGTAACCAAGCATTGGAATCATGCCAGTTTTCTCCGACTAGAACAAGATTCTTATCAATTTCTTTGATACGGTTGCGTAGCTTTCTTAAAAAATCATGACTTAACTCATCTGATACATCAAGCCTCCAGCCATCAATTCCAAATTCTCTGGTCCAATACTCAACTACTGAAAAAAAGTATTCCTGAACTTCTTTATGCTCCGTACGAAATCTTGGCATATACCCAACCGTTGCAAAAGTATCATAGTTTGGAGGATCTTTTCTCACAGGGAAGTCATGAATATAAAACCAATCCTTATAGCTTGAAGCTGCTCCCTTTTCACACACATCCTTAAAGAGTGCGAAATTCTCACTACAATGATTAAACACGGCATCCAAAATAATATGTATTCCTTTTTCATGTGCTGTTTGTACGAGCGTTTTAAAATCCTCTTTGGTTCCAAAATGCGAATCAATTTGCATATAATCAATCGTATCGTATTTATGATTGGATTCTGATTCAAAGATTGGAGTCAAATAAATCGCTGTAATACCTAGGTTATGTAAATAGTCAAGATGATTGGTGATACCAATAATATCTCCTCCATAAAAGGACTTCGGAGTCGGAAGTGAATCCCAAGCAACTTTATTGCTTGGCGAAATCGAATCATCCCCATTCGCAAAACGCTCCACAAAGATTTGATAAAAGGTAGCCTCCTGATACCACTTTGGCGCATCTACCAGATCATCCGTATGAGCACTTGGATACTGGTAATAAAGGCAATGTGCGATATCATCCGAGAATTCATGCTGTACACCAGCTTCTGTATAATAGATGGATGAGTAATCGTCCTTTACTTCAAAGTAATAACCAATTCTCATATCTGAGGTTTTAATTAGGTATTCATAATAATCGTAGTACTGATCAGTAGCAACTCGTTTCATTGGAGCATAAGTCTTATTACCCCAGTCAAATTTAACTCCATAATGAAGAATTACTTCTGATATGTCCTTTTTTGCTGTACGAAAACGTACGCATAATTCGTCTAATGCTGTTAGAAATGCATAGTTACTCATCGGGCGATGATGCATTGCCTCTATCCTCATGGTAACCTCCTTATTCTGTCGTTAGCAGTGCATTCCAATTCTCAATGGACTTTTGTCTTCCCTCTGCTGCTGTTAACTTTTGATCAAATACTGCTTTATTGATGTCTTGAGAAATCGACCAATAATAAGAAATTCTAGTTACCGATGGCATTGGTACAGAATTCTCAAACTGTTTTACAAACGGAGATAAATATTCATCCTCTGCTAATCCACTGACATTGGTAATATCCTTTAATGTTGTAATACCACTATAGATATCATACAGGATACTAGCTCCTTCATCACTTACTAAGAAATTAGCGAGTAATTGCGCTGCAATTGGATATTTGGTAAAGGTAGATACATGTGCACACTGAACTCCAGCAAATGGTGTGAGTGGCTTTCCTTGATACGTTGGAAGAGTGGTAATCCCAAAATTTAATCCACTTTCTTTAATTTGAGTAACATCCCAAGGTCCACTAATAAAGTATGCAACCGTACCATTCATAAACGTTGCTTTCACGGAACTCTTATTATTTAAGTCAGTAGAGCTTACTGGCATAATCTGATGGAGATCAGAAATCAATTGTAACCCTTTTTCATATTCATCCGTATCAAATCCTGGATTATCTGCATCTGCTCCATTGGCACCAAACAGTTGAAAACCTGCAGAGGATAAGAACGGAAACTCGGTATAGCCGTCACCAATCGTAGTCAATAGACTATATTTGTTATTGGCTACATCATTAAACGTAGCTGCATTCTCTATAATCTCCTCTAACGTCGTAGCTGGTGTTGTTACCAGGTCCTTATTGTAAAACAAAGCATTGACTTCGATGGAAATTGGAATGCCATACATCTTGCCTTCGCTCATCACCGTATTCACACCTGTTTCTGCAACACGTTCCTTGACATCCTTAACGATTGCATCCTCAAACTCCATGAACACTCCAGATGACAAGCCTTTTTGGAAGTTGTCGTGAGCGGTAATAAAAACATCCGCACCTTCTCCTGCTGGACCGCTTAGTGAGATTTTATCGATAGTTCCCATTCCTTCTGATTGGATGCTAACTTTAATCCCATACTTTGCTTCAAATGCTGTGGCAATTGCGTTCCCATACTCTTCGTTTTGACACCACATGACAAGACTTGCACCCTCCTCAGGCACCATCTCAGCAACAGTTGCAGCACCGCTTCCAGTAAAAGCTTCTTTTTCTTCTAGTGGCTTACGGCATCCAGTTGTTAATATAAGACTGCCCATTAGTAAGCAAGCTATAATCTTTTTCATACTTCTCCTCCTTATTATTCTTTGCTTGCTCCAGCAACAATTCCTTGCACTAAGAATTTCTGGAACAAAAGATACATGATTGTAATAGGAACTGCAATCACAACTGCTCCAGCTGCAAACACAGTAAAGTTCGCATTCTGATCAGTTGAAATCATAGAATACAGTCCGACTGCAACTGTTTTTGTCTTGTCCCCAGTCAATAAAAGATTTGGAATAATATAGTCCATCCACGGCATCATAAACTGGGACACTGCACAATATACGATAATTGGTTTTGACATTGGGATAATAATCTTAATAAAGGTATTCATACGACTACTTCCATCTATGTACGCTGCTTCGTCTAAAGAAGTCGATATTCCATCGATATAGCCCTTTACCAGCCATACATTATAAGGAATCGCTCCAGCTGCATATAAAATTACTAGAGCTAACGGTTTGTTTAATAAACCAAAAACGACGAATAGAGTATACACCGCTGTCATAGATAAAAAGCTTGGAAACATCGAAAGTACAAGTAAAGTCATCATACCTGTTTTCTTTCCTTTAAACTTAAATCTAGAAAGTATCCAGGCTGTAATTAAAATCAAAGTAACAGAAATAAAAGCATTCAATAATGCGATATTAAAACTATTCACAAACCATGAGACAAATTGGGTTTCTGTTAACAATCTCTTATAGTTATCCACGGTAAATGTTTTTGGTAGAAAGCTAGAGGTGGATAAATTCTGTCCTTCATTCAAAGAGGAGAGTACAATCCATACCACAGGAATCAGCACAATGAGTGACATAAGGATTAACTCAGCATTGACTAATATGGTTTTTAGCCGTCGTTTCCACATCTCTTACACCTCCTTAAATGCCTGTGTTCGTCTAAAGTTCAAGACACACACAACCCCAACAAAGATAAAGATCATGATATTCATTACCGCTGCCATATCATAGAGCTTTTGATTTAGTGTTAATTTATAGATCCAGGAAATCAAAATATCGGTATCGCCTGCAAACTGATAATTGATATTGACTGGTCCGCCCTCTGTTAGGAAGTAGATAATTCCAAAGCCATTAAAGTTACCAGCAAGATTCATCAAAACTAGGGGAGCTGTTGCTTTAAAGATAAGCGGGAACGTTATGTAACGAAATTCTTTCATTCCACTCGCGCCATCGATTTTTGCCGCCTCAGATATACTTTGATCCATATTCGATAAGATTCCTTGAATCATAATCATAAACATCGGGAATCCCAACCAAAGATTCACAACAAGTACAGTAATCTTTGCTATGGTTGGGTCTGATAAAAATGGAATTCGTTCATTGGTAAGTCCAATGTCGATTAAAAATTGACTCAAAGGACCAAATTGTCCATTCAATAAGTTACGGAATACTAACAAGGAGATCAATTGTGGTATTGCCCATGGGAGTATCATAATCCCACGAAACAAAGATTTGCACTTTGTATACTTACTATTGAGCATAATCGCTTGAAACATCCCAAGAAAGTAGGTTGAGAAGGTTGAAAGGATTGCCCAAATAATTGTCCAACGTAAAACTGCAAAGAACGTGGTTGACCATATCGGAATCTGGAACAACTTTTTAAAATTACTAAATCCAACCCAATCCACCAATTTCCCTGGCGGCATATGATTGGTATTATAATTGGTGAATGCTGTTAATATCGCAAACACAATTGGCATCATAACGATAAATACTACGTAGATCACTATCGGTATTAAAATTACATATGCAAAAAACTTTGAATATGTATGCTTAAAATAATCTTTTGTACTAAGACACATTCCGGTCTCATCCATTAATTTACCGGTGCTATAAGCATCCCGAAGATTAAATATGTATACCCCTAATATAACAAGTAATAATAATACTACGATAATCCCTGTAATCATCAGCATGGTTGAGTGATCTGCATTCCTTCCTCCCTCAACTTCGCCCAATGAGAAAAGCCCCCACAAGCCTCGACTAAAAAAACCACCATGTACTCGTACTGAAACATCCGTAATCTGACCAGCAATCACCTCTGGCCAATAACCAGTGAATAGTTCAACACCAATTACAATCATCTGCAATAAAAAGAGTATTAGTCCTTTAATTCTCTGCTTGCAGATGAAAAACTGACCAGCTCCCCACAGGAGTACAGAACAAGTAGTAGCTAACCTTCGATTTCTTTTCATACTCTACTCCTTTGATTCATCCTTTGATATCCTCATCATACTCTCAGTATATTCCATTGTCAAGTATTATTGCACATATTTTAATATGCAAAATGACTAAAATTATACACATTGCACTATGGTTATTACTTAATATTTTTTTGTTAAGTTGATACAAACTTCTGTTATCCCTTTATTTTAGGCATTTATTGCTCCCTTAATAATTTATTTAAGTTAAGCAATTAGCTTAACTTAAATAAACAACGAGCAGTTACCAAGTAACTGCTCGTTGTTATTCCCATATACCTATACACTTCCTAAACGCAATCCTACCTATTGTTCAAAACCACTTTTCATATCGTTGATTCTCTCTATGACAGAATGTAGATAGTCTAAGATATCAGCTTCTTTATAATCCTCTTGCTCCTTTAAATTCTTGGCTAGATTCAATGCTTCGTGTACCGCTTCCTTTTGATTATCATAAAAGGATAGGAACTGAGTGGAAGCTTCATGTGAAAGCTTCTCATAAATATCTGTAATATTATTCGAAACATTCAGACAGATTTGATCATAGTTGTCTAAAATTGGTTTTAGATAATCTTTTTGCTTTTTCGCCATTTTGTGTTCTCGCACAAAGCCGGCCACCGCTTGACCAACTAGATATAGGGGGCCAATAACACTTGATAGATTTAATACGCTATCTGCAAAAAACATCGCGGTATCTACTCCAGTCCAGCTAACGTCAGTAACATACTCAAGGAATTGTGTTCCAAGATCAAGCGCCATACGATTGGTTAGTGTACCCGCCAGTTCTTTGGTACTAGTAAGCAATCGATCCGCTATCTCTTTGCGATGTCGCTCTATGCAGCTTGTGATTCCTTGCTTGGTCATATCCAGTAGATAGAATTGAAGGTAACGTTCCAGCTCATTCATGTCAATGGCTGCGTCATTTAATTCCAACCTTATACGGCTCATAAACTCTTGCATCCAAGTCTTTGTCTGCTGTCCCATACGCTTCACATCATCTACTAATTCAACTCTCTTTTTCTCAATTTCATCTGCCAATTCTTTCGCTGCTAGATTCTGTTCCTTCCTCTGAGTTTCTCGATTACTTTCTTCCATTAACAAGGTTTGCTCCATCAGATGTAATCGTGCTATGATCTGATCTAGCATTTCTTTACT
>JAEZKD010000167.1 GCA_023415655.1 Bacillota bacterium
TAGATCTGTAAGTCTAAGAATTTCCATTACCTTTTTATCAGCTTCTTGGTAGGACATCTTTTGAATTGCAATTGTAAATACGCTTTCATAGATGGTTAATCCAGTAAAAGGCTTTGGGGATTGAAAAGTTCTTCCAATACCGATTCTAGATCTGTTTGGGATGCTTAGTTTATTAATATTCTTTCCTTCAAAAATAACATCTCCGGAATCCTGTTTATATACACCACTAATTAAATTAACACAGGTGGATTTACCAGAACCATTAGGTCCAATAAGCCCTAATATTTCACCTTGATATACTTCAAAGCTAACATCATTTATAGCATGTACACCACCAAATGATTTTTTAAGTTTATTTAGCTTTAATTGTGTTACCATTCGCAACTCCTCTCATCTTGCCTTTTATAGATGTTTTTATACTATTGAGAGTTTCTTTATTAAAGATGCTGATAAGGCCTTGAGGTTTGTAGATAAATACTACAATCATCATAATACCATAAAGAAGCATACCTGCACCTGACTCACCTAAGAATATATTTGTTACCTCCGATAAAATAACAAGGAAGAATGATCCAAGTATCGGACCACCAATTGTACCTAACCCTCCAACAATTGCCATCGTACCGATTTTCGTAGAGAAATCAAGTCCACCTACGCTTGCAGGATCGATATAGCTAAGGAAGAAAGCATATACTGTTCCAACGATAGAAGCTATAACGGAACTTATAACAAATGCTTTTAGTTTAACCTGGTTTGAATTAATACCTAGTGATTGAACTGCATCTTCATCCGCTCTAATTGCTTTTAAATAATATCCTAATCTTGACTTTTCAATAATTCTTACCACACATACAGTAATAATTAAGAAAACTAAAAGAATATAATAATACATTTTATCGGATGAAAATGTTAAATTCCAAAAATTATCTTCTTTAAAAGTTATAACAAGTCCATTTGCACCCTTTGTTAAATCCTTTTTGTATAAAAGAAAAACCTTTACTAATTCTGCAAAACCAATTGTTGAAAGTGAAAAGAATGGACCTCTTAGTTTAAAGGAAATGCTTCCAATGATTGTAGCTACAATTGCAGATATTACAACTCCTAATATCATTCCTAACCAAGGACTAATTCCATAATTATTAAAAAGTATAAAACTTGTATAAGAACCGATTGCTACAAATGCAGCATGGCACCATGAAATCTGTGCGGCATATCCGCCAATTATATTCCAAGCAGAGCCTAAACAAGCAAAAGTACAAAAAGATACACCAACTGATAATACGTAATTACTTTTTGCAAACATAGGGAAAATAGCAAGTGCTAAGATAAATAAACATACTAATATTGCTTTCTTAGAAAATTTCACTTTATTCATTATGCCTTTCTAGCTCCTTTCCCAAATAGTCCGTTTGGTTTAAACGCAAGTACAAGAATAAGAATTAAATAAATTCCGCCTGGCGCCAAGTCGAAAGATATGTATGATCCTATAAATGCTTCAAATAAACCTGCTAATAATCCACCAATAACAGCTCCCCATATATTACCAAGGCCACCAAGAACTACACAAGCCATAGCAATAGTCTTAAATGGTGCTCCTACTGTAGGATATACATAGTAAATTGGTGTAAGTAAGACACCGGTTATACCAGCTAAAGTAATACCGATAGCAAATGCAAATCTATATATACTATTTGTCTTTATACCTAGCATCTGAGATACTTCTCTATTTTCTGATGTAGCTCTCATTGCCCTTCCAACATCAGTCATTTTCAAAAAGAAATAAACAACAGTAACAAATACCAACATAACTCCACAAGCAACCACTCTTGATAATGCAATATTAAAACTACCAATCTTAACGGATATTTTACTAACCTCTGTAACTACACTTTGACTGGTTGCTGAAAAAATCAATTGAATTACAGTTATAAGAACATAGGAAAGTCCCATAGTTATAATAATGAAACTAGTTCCATCTCTTCCAATAATAGGTTTAATTAATATCTTAAAAATACACATACCAATGATAAACATGATTATAGCAACAGGAATAACCAAATAATATGGTCCTAATCCTGTTATTCTATGAAGTAACAAAGTCATAAACATACCTACCATTAGAAATTCACCTTGTGCAAAATTTATAACTTTCATGACACCAAATATCATTGTTAAACCAACTGATATAAGAGCGTAAATTCCACCCATAGTTAATCCATTAAGTATTGTTTGACCTATTAACCAATATGATGACACAGTAGACCTCCTAAATATATACATTCTATGTTGGTCAATAGACCAACATAGAATGTAATACTATTAATTTAAATTGGGATTACTTAAACTTATCAGGTGCAATATATTCAGAACCTGCGTACTCAATTGGATATACTGCAACTGGTTTTCCATATTGCCATTGTGAAACAGCTGGAACACCATTGATGTTTTCGCCTTTTTCATTGAATTCATAGACACCAGTTAATTGCATACCATTGAATTTATTAGCAGAAATTGTATTTCTTAATTCAACGGAATCAGTTGTACCACAAATTTCTAATGCATTAGCAATAATCTTAACCGCATCATAAGTTGGTCCAGATTGTTCTGTCATAAAATATCCATAAGTATCTTCAAATTGCTTAACTATATTTGTATATTCTTCACTTTCTTGGATTAATTTTGTATTCCAGTTCCAGTTACCAACTGTAATAACACCATTTGTTGCATCGCCTAAAGCTTCATAGAAAGAAGGCCAGTTAGAGTTACCCATCACTAATGGATAGAAATCAATATCTCTCATTGCAGAGAAGATAAGTTTTTGTTCTTGCATATAACCATAAGGCATTACAACTTCAGCACCTGAATTTTTGATTGATGCAATCATTGGTGCAAAGTCAGCATTTCCTGCTGGATAG
>JAEZKD010000177.1 GCA_023415655.1 Bacillota bacterium
AAACAAAAATCGATCCGCTTGTCGTAATGCTTGTAGTGCAACTGGCATTTCTTCATAGAAGATTTTATTTCTCAGAAAAGAATTTCCCTGCACCACTTGATCATCTACAAGAACGTAACCGCTTAAAATAATCCCTTTCTCTGTATGCAGCCATTCAATTCTTACTTCGTCACGATCTTTCGTAACCTGATCTTCGGCAAAATTCTCAGCAATAAACACAAACAAATCAGCGGTGATATCTGAATGGGTTATCGTATATAATCTTTTCATCACTGGCCCATATGGTTTTATTCGATCCCGATATTGTACAAATACTTTGGATGGCTTCAGTTCTTTCACTTACAAACCTCATTTTATTGATTCCTTCTATTGTATTCTAGGACATAATTAAGAGTTCATTCCAATCGGTTCCAAATAAGGTTACTTAAAATCAATCACAAATACCTAAGTTCAAAGGTTTATTTTTTTCAATTCTCCTGTGCGTTATCAAAAGAATCCATCAAGCGTTTTTCTAACATTACCAATCCAATACCTTCCATTCCATTAAAAACACATGGTATGATATCTGACTCAACGTAACCTAACTTTTGATACATACGCCTTGCTTTTGTATTCTTTTCATTGGTATCCATTCTAAGATTACGACAATGATGAGACAGTGCATACTTTTCATAGAATTCGACAAATCTCTTTCCATATCCTTTTCTTACTTCCATTGGTGAGATCACCAACGTATGCAACACCATAACTTCTTGATCGTTGGCTTTATATTTCCAATTTGCTTGTTGATATACATCCACTTGTTGCTGATTGATAATCGCGGCTCCAACAATTCGCCCCTCATCTTCTGCAACATATAAGTCTCTTCGTTCCAATGACAACCTCGCAGTATTTTTCGTTGGATAGATATCCCTAATCCAACCAACGCAAATACTTCCATTTTCTTCAGCCGTATGGATGTCTGAATAAATCTTTGCTATCGCATCTAAATCCTCTTCCCTTGCTTTTCGAAACTCCATTGTTCTTTCCCCTTTCAACCCATCCATTCGTAATGATTTAAGTATTCTTGAAGAGACTCCACTAATTTGCCCATATGAATACCATCCACAAAGGAATGATGTGCTTGTATGGCAAATGGTAGCATCAGTCGACCTTCTTTCCAAAGATACCTTCCAAAATCAAACATTGGAGTAGCATTATTTTTCTTACCAGATTCCGTATGTGAGATATGCGTAAAATGGATCCAAGGGATGGAAGAAAACTGATAAACATCATTACCCATAGGTCCAGTAAAATACTCTTTTTGATTTTGTGCTATTTCCTTTGCAGTCATTACAAAATCTTCTATGTTATCTTTCATCTCAACAACCACATTTTTTAATAGATTAGTCTCTTTGTTTAGATACGTAAATGATATTTTTGGTGTCTGAAAAAGAACAACTTGATCCTCTAAAAAGCGATAGCGAAATTCAGTGATCTCATTGGCACAAGAAGCAATTGCATACATGATTGCAAAAGTAAATGGTAGCTTCTGTTCTTTAATGCAAGTATAAAAATTAGTAATGTCTAATTCCATACTAATATCATACCTTGGTTGCTGAAACTGTCGAAAGAGTTCAAAATGTTGTTTTCGTTCCCAAGTATTGATATCAATCACCTTATAATTCTCCATACATACCCCTCACATCAGCAGATTTGTTATTATTTGCCCTTGTTTAACACCTATCATACCACCTAAGTGTGGAAAAGAACTAAAATTTGTATCTATAGTACCATAGATTCAATTTTTTTCCAACATTTTTATCATACACTTTCTTCTTACACGGAAGTGTTTGTCCAACACGCTCATATTAAGAAAAGAAGCCAGTAGACGATTCGTCTACTGGCAAGATAAATTTTACTTGTCTAACTTTTGCTTATCTTTTTTTTATCTAATATTATCTGATTTTCCTTGTCTAATTTTTTCTTATCAGATCTTTTCTTATATGTCACTTTTACTATACAATTACAGGTATTTGATCAATTCCTTCATAATCGGCATATCTTTTTTACTCGCGATTCCAAAGTCTTTTTCTTTATAATTCCATACTGCTCTACCAATTCCATATTTCTCAAATACAGAATGAATGTCTTGAAACCATCGTAACATTGCTTCTGGATCAACGCCATCAATCACTCCATATTCTCCACAATAAAGAGGTACATCATAAAGCCTTGCAATTTCTAGCGCTTCAGAAAAGAACAACTCAAAGAATTCTTTCCCATCGGTAATCTCACTGAGATGTTCAATTGGAAAAGCAAAGTTGTGATCAATCAAACGATATGTTTCGGCAATGTATTGCTTGATAGGTAATGGATAATCAATGGTATAATCCTTTGGCATATTTGCAACCCAGTAAGCACCTTGATGAGTGAACATCAAAGGTTCATAACAATGAAAATTATACACAATTCGCTGATCATATGGGCTACCTAAATCCTTAATCGTCACAACGCTATTGCTTCTTGTTCCACCCAATATGATATAAACCTCTGGAGCAATTTCACGAATCGCTTGAATCGTACGTTTCGCTAATTGATTCCAAGCATCTGTAACATCAGCTGATACTACCTCATTTAACAGCTCAAAAGCAATCTGATTCGGATGTTGACCATAGCGACGAGCTAATCCCTTCCATAAATTGATAAAACGTTCTTGCATCGGTTCATTCTCAAAAAAATCCTGAGAATAAGAAGGATCATCAAATACATATCCTGCCGTTTTATGTAAATCTAAGACCACGTTTAATTGATACTCAAAACACCAAGCAATGCTCTGGTCGATGTAAGCGTATCCTTGTTCTAAGGCATTGCCTTCTTCATCCTCAATCAGTTCAAAATCAATCGGTATCCTTACATGATCCATCCCCAAGGAATGGATGTACTCGATATCTTCCCTTTTTATAAATTGATTTAGGTGCTCCACTGTTAATTCATTTTGTGAGAACCAACCACCTAAATTAATCCCTTTTGTAAAACCTTCAAATTTTCTCATATTACATCTCCATTATTCTATAATCTCAATCCTTACATTCTTAATATAAATCTCTTCCGTAGAACCTTGTTTACCCATATTGAATTCTAATCTTCCATTATTATCTGTCTTTTGTGTCATTTCAAAGAGATAAGTGAAAGTTTTCCATTCCGTAGTTAACGTTAAGCTTGTATCTTGCAAATAACGAATCCATCCAGCGGTTGGAGCCGACACACAAACAATCATCTCACGTTCACTAGAAGCACAAGCATCAAAGGTCAAACGATAATTCTTTCCTTGATACATTGGTAATTCTGGCTGTACAATCTGAACCGAATACTCCTCTGTTCCTTCCTCTTGCGAAGTGATTGTTAAGATTCCATCTTTAATCGCAGCACTACCAGCACCACCATGAAACAGTAAAAAACTCCAATTCGTTTCATCCAAAAGATCCTCTTCTTCTGCAAAGTCACCATTATAGATCAAGTTTCCATCTTCCAATGCATTACGGAATGCCTTATCAGGTTTCTTTACATTCGTATCATACCATTCTTTCTGATAAACTCTTACATAGTCTATTTCAAACTCCGATTTATTAAAGTCAGTATGTTCATCAGGATCTCCTGGCCAATTACCACCTACTGCTAAGTTTAATTGTACAAAGAAGGTCTGATTAAATGGTGCCGGATAAGTTTTTTCCTCTTCACCAGGATAAGCAGTGAACCAGTCATTTACGGTATGATACAGATTCCCATCGATGTAGAATCTCATCTCACCAGGCTCCCATTCTACACTATATTCATGGAAAGAATCTGAAAAGCTTCTCCCATCTGTAAGTACATAGGTCCCTTGCTGTTGCGAATGTGGTTCTCCATAATGAATGGTTCCGTAAGCAGTATCTGTTTGATTACCAAGAACCTCCATAATATCTATTTCTCCGCATTTTGGCCATTGACCATAATAGCTTTCCTCTGTAGGCATCATCCAAATCGCTGGCCATAACCCTTTTCCCTCAGGAACCTTAGCGCTTACAACTACTTTACCATACATAAAGTCTTTCTTCTTCTGAGTCGTAATTTTACCAGAGGTATAATAATTACCAGTATCCGTCTTTGTTTGAAGGGCTTTGAGTACAACATGTCCATCTCGTAGAAACACGTTGTCGTTCGAAGTCGTGTACTCTTGCAATTCATTGTTGGTCCATCCTGGTTCATGTGGTTCATAGTTCCATATATCCATGTTAAGATTCTCGTCACTAAATTCATCGTTCCACAAAAGCGTATAACCGTCGTATTGAGGGATTTTAACTTGGCTGGTTGATGCTTTACCACTCGATGTCACCACTTCCTCCTTCTGGTTGCTCTCCTCTACTGCCACCGTTGCCTTCACGTCTTGTTTCTTCACTGCATCCTCGTTATTTTGACCACATCCAACCACGCAAGTTACCAAGATACCAACTCCTGCAAGTACATCAAATCTTCGAAAAACCTTCCTCATTATGAATACTCCTTCCAAGGATAAACATGTTAGAATGCTTCTATCTAATTGATAACAGATTTCGTGTCATCTATATACCAAAATCATTACTTTTTTATGGTAAATATGATATAATCTTACATATACGATACTACTTCATTGATGAGGATACAGACATGTTAAAAAAAGAATTTGTATACAAGGAATACCTGCAAAAAGAAGAAAATATACTTAGAGCTCCCTATAACCCAGAGTTAGAATTCTATTCTGTTATTAAATCTGGTAATGTCAAGAAAACAAAACTTCTTTGTATGAGCGCTTTTTCTAAGAAAGAGGGATTGGGTGTTCTTTCGAAAAATCCAATCCAAAATTTACGGTACCATTTTGCAATCACGATTGCACTCATCGCAAGATATTGCATCGATGGTGGCATGGATGTATCAACTTCGTATGGATTAAGTGATTTTTATATTCAAAAGGTTGATGACTGCAAAGAATTAGAAGAAATCAATGTGCTTCACCGACAAGCAGCCATTGATTATGCTTCAAGAATGCAAAAGTTAAGAAAAGAAAAGATTATCTCCCTTCATGTCGTCAAATGCATTGAGTATATCCAAGATCACCTTCATAATCGCATTATGATCGAAGAATTGGCTGAATACGTAGAACTTAACCCATCTTATCTATCTCGTTTATTCAAGAAAGAAAAAGGGATTTCAATCAGTGAATACATACGTCAAATGAAAATCGATGCAGCCAAGAATATGCTGATCTATTCTGATTTTACTGTTGCTCAGATTGCTTCTATATTTGCTTTCCCTGACCAAAGCTATTTCACCGAGGTTTTTCACAAGATGGTGGGTGAAACCCCAAAGCAATATCAAGCAAATCATTTAAGAGAGTTATCCTTATAGGTGGAGAAGACATTAGAGCCACTCCACTAGTCATATCAATTAGAAGTTAACGAGGAGAACCCAGTGTCCTTATTGGTGTCCTATTTTCACAGGCTTTTTTAATTACACAAGGATTCTATGTTACTCATTGGATAGAGGTTATAACATGGGGATTTGGTATCATCATATTGTATAGAAAACCAAAAGAGTTTGCCATTGAACTTTCTTTATCATTAGTGATTGCATTTGTGTATCAATTAGTTGTTCCATATTGGGGCTAGATAAAACTTCCAGTTTGTGGAGACAAGAACAAAGTGTGCTTTGCACACTCTCGCGATTATAATCTCTCATAGCACACTTTGTTCACGCGCCGTGGGGGGTATCCCCCAAGTGTGTATTGTTGCCCTGTCTTTTAGAGCTTTATTAATACATAGGAAACGCAGTTTCCTATGCATTAATAAAGGAGAGCGGTTGCTCTCCTAGCTAATTTAATCAATTTTCAACGTATGCAATACCTCTTCAAAGCATACCCCATCTTCCTTTGGTATGTCTAACTCAATGGATCGCAGAATACATTTCTTTATGAAGTTTGAAGCCTTTTTCACACTTTTATCAAAATCAACCCCATTCACAGCATCTGCTGCTATAATGGCTGAGAACACATCCCCAGTACCACAACGTTCAGTACCTACACGATGGGTTCTTAGCACTTTATGCTCTTTCCCACGTTCATAGACAAGATTTGCAATGTAATCTCCTTGCACGATTCCAGTCACAACAACTTTATCAGGACCTTTCTCACTTAATTGCTTTGCCATTGCAAGAAGCTCCTTGATTTTCCATTTGCCTTCTTTGTATGGTGTATTGGTCAGAAAACAGCATTCGGTAAGATTTGGCGTAATCACATCAGCACATTCAATGAGCTGCTTCATTTCTAGGCACATCTCATCGGTAAAGATGGAATATAGCTTTCCATGATCCCCCATCACCGGATCAATAATTACAATTGTTTCATCGGTTTTAAATTCTTGAATGAACTTTTTAACAATTGCGATCTGCTCCTTCGAACCTAAGTACCCAGAGGTAATAGCTTCAAACTTTAAATCAAGCTTTTTCCACTGGTCAATGTAAGCTTGCATGCGATCCGTATAATCCTCAAAAAAGAACTGTTCATATGCGGTATGATTCGAAAAAATCGAAGTAAGTACTGGACAGCATTGGACCTTAAGATATGAGATGATTGGCAGAGAAACGGCAATGGAACAACGTCCAAAACCAGTAAAGTCATTGATTACAGCTATTTTCTTTTGATTGTTATGAGACATAGGTCTATAAAACCCCTTTCTTCATGGCTTTGGAGCATGGAATAGCAAAAATGTAAAATGCAATGCTATTAATGACACCTTCAGCAATTAATCCAGGAGCAGAGCTAAGTCCTGCTTCCATGCCTCCATATAGAATCGCTCCACCTATGATATAACCAATAATCATAACCGCCATACTTACAATCACTGCAATTGCAGTACGAAACGATTTTAAATGGAATTTACCCTTTCTTTTCCCAATGCTTGCAGCAGTCACCGCAAGAGCTGCTTTGATCAATAACGTTGGTAGAATCCATTCATTAAAGCCTGACAGGAAATCAGCAAGTGCAGCTCCAATGCTGCCTGCCAAAACTCCACTTTTCACACCGAAAAAGAAGACTGCTACTAAAATGATCGAAGTCCCAAGGTTCGCATAGCCTAATGGTATTGGTATACGAATAAACATTGTAAAAATACAGGTTATCGCCATCAGTAGTGCTGTTATACTAAGCCAATATGTAGATCTTTTCTGTTGTTCTATCATATCATCACCCTAACCTAATTATTTGATTCAAGAATCATTTTATTTATCATAATGTAATACTGGATAGATTGAAACAGCCACATCACATATTTTAAACCATACCAGATAAGGACATCAACCCTTTGTCTTGAATTCTTAAACATAAG
>JAEZKD010000179.1 GCA_023415655.1 Bacillota bacterium
GATTCATTGTCAAATGGAATTCCCCAGGTGTAATTTCTGAAATCGGGTTTTGTGGGCCATTGCCTACAACTGGTACTACAGCCTTTACCTTACACCCTGTCTTCTTAACAGCTTCCGCTATTTTCTCTAAGTCTTCTACTTTGGTAGCGTCAACTTTTAGAATATCAACTACTTGGCTATTTCCTTCATATACCTTTTTTGCTGTTTCAATATCATAATCTGCCACAATGATATTGGCACCCTCGCTTATGAAACGTTCTGCAATTGCTCGACCTATTCCATTCGCTGCACCCGTAACGACACACAATTCTTTGTCTAATTTTTTACTCATAAAGTTCCTCCTAACCTTTACTTAAAACTAACTATTCTATGTACTCGAAGAACTCAAATGTAGCTTTTGAATCGTAACCAGAATAATCAACCGCGGCTAAACCAACAAATGCACCTGTGAAAAATCCACCATAATGAGAATTTACATAATCATCCGACAAAATCATTGCATCAAGTTTAACCGGTATTCTACTCCAATGTTCTCCATCATATGAATACTCATAAAAGTAATCCAAATGATCAACCACTGTTTTGAACCAAACCCACTCTGACCCTGGAGGAATTCTCACTGCATTTTCTTTTAAAACAGAAGTATATTTACCATTGTCACATTCTGCAACTTCAATAACATTGTTACATTCATCGTCTTTTGTTACAAATATCCAAGACCAATGCTCACTGTTATAATAATTAGCAAGACCAGCCATTGCTTGATAGTTATATGGGGTAAATTTTACCTTTGTTATTGCGGAAAACTCAAAATTCTTCCACCTTCTAGCAATAAATGATGGAGTAAACTTATTGGAAAGTGAACCACGGCCTATCAATTCTAATTTTCCGCCGCCAACCTTTCCCATTGTTTCTGAAAAAGGAACCCTTAAAGTATTCCACTCACCATCTAGCTTATCTGATGAAAAATCATCAAATACAGAATTGGTTTTAGGGGCATCCGTTAATATCGCATCTATTGGAGCATCCACTTCTTTTAAACCTCCATGTCCACCGACAACTCTTGGCCATAGTTCCTCATCCCAATAAACTTTCTGGATACTTGTCTCACGCCCAAGAGTACACCACCCTCTTGGATCATAAATATTTTCAGTTTCATGATGAAGAGGCCTAGCACAAAGTGAGGCATAATACCATTCACCAGAAGGGGTCTCCACAAGAGAACCATGCCCTTGTTTTTGTAGATAATGGTCTGGTGTGTCAAAATTTGTGATAAATGGTCCATTTGGTTCTGTTTCATATGGTCCATATAGAATCTCTGATCGGGCTACAATCTCTTGATGTGTCCAAATTGTGCCACCTTGTGCTGCAAATATGTAATAGTAGCCATTAAGTTTATATATATGAGGTCCTTCAACAGTCTTCACGTTGGTACCACTGTATACTATTCTTGCAGTTTCTGGCTTCAGCCTCTTATTCTCCACATCGTATTCAGTTAAAGTAAGTCCATTAAACGCGTTACGATACTCTCGGTGATCCCAAGTTTGTTGTATGAGATATTTCTTCCCATCCTCATCATGAAAGAGGGACGCATCAAATCCAACACCATTGAGTTTAATCGGTTTACACCAAGGACCTTCGATATCATCAGCAATTGTCAGATAGTTATACATATCTTTAAAAGCACCTTCTACGACTTTCACATCCGTATAAACCAGCCAAAACTTTCCGTCAGCATAGGATAAATCAGGTGCCCAAATTCCCCCTGAGCAAGGATTTCCTTTCATATCAAGTAACTCCACACTGTCTAGAATCGATGTGGTCAAATTCCAATGCACAAGATCTTTTGATTCATGAACTCTGACACCAGGAAACCACTCAAACGTAGAGGATGCAATATAATAAGTGTCATCCACCCTAATGATTGAAGGGTCACCATGAAAACCTGTAAGAACCGGATTAATTATTTTCATAATATACTTCCTCTTATTCTGATTTTTTACATATCATTTATCATACGAGCTAATCATATTCTCTTTCACCTAGGGACCAATTTTCCGCACTATTTTCAATGACACAGACTAATAGATCATCTCGCCTTATTCCAATAGCAACTAGCCTCTTGGTTAGTTCTTTAAACATCTTCTTCTTTTGCTCCAGTGAAAACATATTCACCATAGTAATTCTCTTAATTAATAAATCGCGTCGATCACGATTATCATAAGTTGGTGAAAAAATAATTTCGTCTTCCTCATGCTGTCTAAATACCTGGAAAAGGTCCGTAGTATCCATTCCTAGTCCCGCCACAAGGGCATTATGAATTGCATCCGAGATTTCTTTTCCTTTATCCTTAAAAACCTGCCTTTGTAAATCAACCTGAATAAACGGCATATATCTCTCCTTCTTTACTAGTGATGTTTTAATTATTTTAAAGCACCGGCACTCATACCTTTTTCAAAATTCTTTTGCATCAGTAAATACATAATAATTTCTGGAATTGCAATAAGCACAGCTGCCGCCAATATCTTCGTCTGGTCGTTGGTAAACTCGCCTTGGAAGTATTGTGGTAGTAGTGTTACTGTTTGCTTATCTGGGCTTTGTAGGAATAACAGTGGTAAAAGATAAGTGTTCCAAGAGTTAATAAGTGTCAAAACAATAATAGATGATGCAATTGGCTTTGTAAGAGGTAGGATAACATATCGAAACAGTTTAACTACATTCGCACCATCTATTCTTGCCGCTTCCATCAACTCGTTAGGAACTCCCCTGTAAAAGTTTCTAGCAAGTAGAATTGTAAAGGGAAGTTGTAATGCTGTAACTGGTAAAATTACAGCAACAAAAGTATTAAATAAATCTAGGCTCTGGAAGGTTATAAATAATGGGGATAGCAAAATAACCTCAGGTAACGTTAATGCAATAAGGATTAACCAAAAATACACTTCCTTTCCAAATACATGTAGTTTTGCAAACCCAAATCCTGCTGTCATACTGAAAGCATACACCAATACTATTACACTAGCTGATATAATGATTGAATTTCTAAAATAGGTGACTACTACACCTGTGTCCCAAACCGCTTTATAATTTGCAAATCCCGTTCCTCCAAGAGAGCCAAGAAACATTTGAACAAGAGGAATCGCATAAGGTATCGTTAATATCACTAGAACGATTTGCAATACGATTTTTCTTTTTTTACTTTTAATTTCAAACATCCTATTTCTAGTCTCCTTTATTCACTCTATTTATCAGTAAAGCACCACAAATTGCAAGTATAAGAAGCATTACTGAGATTGCAGCTGCATAACCAAGATGAGATTGCCTGATCCCCTGTCTATAGATATAGGTACCTAAAAATTCTGTCGCATGATTTGGTCCACCCTTTGTTATTAGGTAAGGAATATCAAATGTCTTTAATGCACCTATAATTCCAAGCATTGCAAGAGAAACTGTTGTTCCTTTACAATTTGGCAAAACCATGCTCCATAACGTTCTTAAGTTACCTGCTCCATCTAAGTATGACGCCTCAAGAATCTCTTTATCAATCTGACTCATAGCCGCATAATATAAAATGAAGCTCATTCCTGTATACTGCCATACAGCTACAATCATAAGTATCAATAGTGATGTACCAGGCTTTGCCAACCAATCAACTGTGATGTCCAAATGTAGTGCATTAAAGAAATCCTGTAGCATTCCCTGAGGGGAGAACAGCATTCTAAATACTGG